>JAVQXS010000252.1:0-3085 GCA_033578065.1 Thermoleophilia bacterium | reverse complement strand
GACGACGATCTTCCCGTCCGGCTGAACCGCAAGCGCGCGCGCCTCCTCGTCTGCGGTCGCCGACACGTCGGTGAGCACCTTCCCGTCGCCGTCGAACGTCGGGTCGAGGTTGCCGCTCTCCCGGTAGCGGGCGATCGCGAGCTGCCAGCGTCCTCCCACGCGAGCTCTCCCGGCGACGACGATGCGGCCGTTCCGCTGGAGCGCGACGGCGAACGTCTCCTCGCTCGACGCGGTCGCGAAGTTCGTGAGCACCTTCCCGTCGCCGTCGAAGCTCCGGTCGAGCGTGCCGGGGCTGCCCCAGGCCGGCGCGGCGAAGACTGCGACGCCGGCGAGAACGCAGACGATCGAGAAGGCGATCCTCACCACTCCCGCGCTCGCTCAGTCTGGATCGGTGAGGTCGGGGTTCAGGACGCGGCGCGCGATCTCCTGCGGGTAGGAGCCGTCCTCCGCGACGATTCGGCTCTCGACGGTGAACACCTGGCCGCCCGCGCCGGCGACGGCGCCGAGCAGGGTTCGCTCGAAGGGGCCGGAGAACGTGCGGCTTGCGACGAGGGCTCCTTCATCGGAGAGCCGGGCGATCGCGTTCCCGCAGACCTCGAGCAGCGACCCGGGGACCCCTGCCAGCCCGGTGATCCCGATGCCGCAGGTCAGCGGCGCGGCCAGGACCGTCACGCTCGTGCCGTCCAGGCCGCCGAGCGCGACCGGGCTCGTCCAATCGCTGGAGAGGATCGTTCCCACGGCCACGTAGAGCCCGTCCCCCGACGCTGCGAGACCTGCGAGGCGCTTTCCGTCTGGGACGGCCAGCACCTGGATCGTGTCGAGGTCGCTCCGGAAGTGGATCGGCGGCGCGAGCGGCGCTCCGGGGTAGTTCCCCTGCCCGAGATGGTTTCGGTATCCGACCGCGACGAAGTGCCCGTCCGCCGCGACAGCGAGCCCGGTGACGTGGGTCTGTGTCGCGCCGAGCCCTGCTTCGACGGCCGCGCACGTCGCCGTCGTCTCGAAGCGGCGCTCGCGGATCGTCTCGCCCGCCGCATCGAGCTCCACGTACTCCGTGCCCGCGAACACCGCGCCCTGCTCGAGCTCGTCGCAGAAGATGCCGCGATCGCGCTCGAAGAACTCGTACCCCGCGACCGCGATCCTGCCATCCGGCGCGACGGCGAGCAGGGGCCTACGGATCCGAGGCGCGTCGAACTGGGCAAGCGACCGCTCCCAGAGCTTCTCTCCGGTCGACCGGTAGCGCGCGATGAGGGCCCGGCCGTCGAGCATGAGGGCAACCACCGCCCCGCCGTCGGGCATGACTCGCACAGCCGACTTCCAGCCTGCTCCGTAACAGAGGACGTCGTCGGTGCAGCTCGGCAGATCGGCGGTGAAGTCCACCTCGCCGTCCGGCCCTGCCTTGACGAGACGCCACGTCTGCGGCAGCCGGTTCCCGAAGGCGTCCTCGACGACGTCCGGCGTGAGGATCGCCGCCGCCGAGCCGTCCGGCCGGATGTCCACGGCCGGCTCGCCGTACGTCTCGCCGAGCACGGCGCCGCCCACGTCTTCGATCACCGTCACCGTGAAGAGCTTCTCGGCGGTCTGCGCGCTCGGAGCGTGTGTCGCCTCGATCGTGACCGGGTAGGCCCCGGCCTCGCTCGGCGTCCCCGAGAGCGCGCCGTCTGCCGAGAGCTCGATCCCGGGCGGCAGGTCGCCGCCCGTGAGCGCCCACGTCAGCTCGCCCGCGGGGCGGTTCGCCTGGAGCGTGAACGAGTACGCCTGTCCGACCCTCCCGCCGGGGAGCGACGTCGTCGTGATCGCGAGCGTCTCCGCCGGCTGGATCGTGACCCGGAAGGCCCCAGTCGAGGTGCCGAGCGAGTGCGTGGCCGTGGCGCGGAACCGGTAGATCCCGGACTGCGTCGGCACGCCTTCGAGGACGCCGTCTCCGGTGAGCTCGAGGCCCGGCGGGAGCGATCCGTCCGTGACTGTGTAGGTGGGGTCGGTTGCCGTCGATGGGATGGGAACGCGCACCCGCGCCGAGTACGGGACGCCGACCTGCCCGTCGGGAAGATCCTCGAGCTCGACGCAGGGGATCGTCGTCGTGATCTGGGACGCGTAGAGCAGGTAGGGGCTTCCCGGGAAGTTGAACGTCGTCCCGAGCTCGACGTCGATCGCGCGCAGGGGCTCCAGCATCTTGCCGAGCCACTTGGAGGGCTTCAGGCCGACCGCGAGGGCGACGGGCTGTCGGAGCGTGAGGTTCGGCCTCGCGCACGGCTCGTACGCCGCCTTGAGGCCACTGCTCAGCGAGGCCGTGGGGGCCACGACGCCGTACAGGAGGAAGCCGATCGACGGGGTGAGCGAGAAGGTGGCCTCGAGCTTCCCCTCGAGTCCGAGGTCGAGGGAGCCCTGGAGGTTGCGGCTCGGCTCGAAGCTCCAGGCGACGTCACCGCTGCCCGGCGCGCGGTCGAGCGTCAGGAGCCCGCTGAAGCTCCCGGTCGCGGACGCGGTCGTCGCGAGCGAGGCCTCGGCCTTCCCGGAGAGCTTCGCCGCGAGACTGAGCTTCGGCTCGACGACGACCGGCACCGGGCCGACGAAGATGAGCTTCTTCCCGAGGGAGACACCGTCGAGGAACGTGAACGTCGCCTCGCAGACGACCGAGCCGGTCGCGCTGAACGCGCCGCCGAGCTCGCCCTGGATCCCTGCGCCGATCTCGAGGTGAAGCTCGTCGTTCGCCCCCCAGTCCGCGCTGAACGTCACCTCCGGGTCGAGGCTGAAGACCGGCTTCACCTTCAGCTCGGCGCCGCTCTTGCCGCAGCCGAGCTGGAACCGCCCCGGCTCGGCCACGGTGCCCACCGGGCCCGACGCCGAGCTCGCGGACGACGCTGCGGTCGAGGAGCGGAACCCGCGCGTGCCCGCTGACCCCGCGCCCGGCAGCGGAGCGAGGAGCGCGGACGTGCGCGTGACTGTGCCGTCGGCCGACGTCGGCTCGGAGTCCGGCACCTCGAGGTCGGCGAGGTGGGCGCTCAGCTCGAGCTTGCCCTCCGGGTAGGCCTCGGCGAGCGTCGCCGGCTCCGTCGTCGCGAGGACGCGGCCGGCGCTGCACGCTCCC
>JAVQXS010000251.1:0-3092 GCA_033578065.1 Thermoleophilia bacterium | reverse complement strand
TACCGGGCGGAGCAGTACCTCGCGAAGGTCGCGCCGCTCGAGGACTTCAACCGGACGACGGACGTCATCGTCGGCTTCCCAGGCGAGGACGAGCGAGCGTTCGAGAACACGCTCGAGGTCGTCGAGTCGGCTGGCATCAGCGCGGTGCACGTCTTCCCCTACTCGCCTCGTCCGGGGACGGCGACGGGCGGAGAGGACCCGGTTCCACGGTCGGTGAAGCGCGAGCGGAGCGCGAGGATGCGCCGCCTCTCGGCGGAGCTCTCCCGCCGCCGCTGGCGCACGAAGCTCGGCACCGTCGATCGCGTCCTCGTCGACCGGCCAGGCCGCGGGTACGCCGCCGACTACACGCCGTGGCTCCTCGACGCGCCCGTCGGGGCGATCGTCGAGGCGCGCGCGGTCGGCCTCGCCGAGGAGGGAATTCGTGCCGTCGCCGCCTGAGGGCTGCCTCTTCTGCCGCCTCGTCGCGGAGGGCGACCACGTCCACTCGGCCGACGGGTTCGTCGCCATCCGCGACATCGATCCGATCGCCGAGACCCACCTCCTCGTGCTCCCGGCCCGTCACGTCGATACCTTCCGCGAGGTCGACGCCTTCCCTGACGAGGAGGCAGCGCGCATGCTCCGCTTCATCGCCGCGACCGCGCGGGTCGCGGGGCTCGAGGACTACAAGGTGCTCGTGAACGTCGGCGCCGGCGGAGGGCAGACGATCTTCCACCTCCACTGGCACGTCCTCGGTGGCCCCTTCGATCGGGAGCGGCTCCGGCGTATCCTCGAAGCTGAGGTCGCATGACCCTCATCGAGCGCATCGAGGAGGAGCTGAGAGAGGCACGCCTCGAGCGCGACGCGAGGCGCCGCGACGCGTTGAGCCTCGTCCTCAACGCGCTGCGCTCGGCCGAGAAGGAGCTCCTGCGCCCGCTCTCCGAGGAGGAGGAGCTCCAGGTCCTCCAGCGCGAGCGCAAGCGCCGCCTCGAGGCGGCGGAGGCCTACCGCGCGGGCGGCCGGCAGGAGCAGGCGGCGGCCGAGGAGTACGAGCTCTCCGTGCTCGAGGAGTTCATGCCCGAGCCCCTCACCGAGGAGGAGCTCGAGGAGATCATCGATGACGTCATCTCCGAGGTCGGGGCGACGTCCATCCGGGACCTCGGTCGGGTCATGGCCGGAGTCATGCACCAGGTCTCCGGCCGAGCAGATGGGTCTGTCGTCAGCCAGCTCGTGAAGGAGAAGCTCGCCTGAGGCTGCCTGCGAGCGCTGCGGGCAGGGAGGTGGAGAGGGAGCGTCCTCGGGCGGCCGGCGGGGCTGGCCGAGCGGCAGCCATACACTGAGCGCAGTGGCCCAGCATGTCCTCGACGTCTCGAACGCGGTCGCCGCCGAGCTCGCGGGGGTCGAGGATGCGGTCCTCGACGCGCTCCGCGAGCGCCTCGGCTGCACGATCGCGCTCCGCGGCAACCGCCTCACCCTCGGCGGCGACGCGGAGCATGTCGCCGTGGCGCGGGCGGTCGTGGACGAGCTCGCCGAGCTCGTCGAGGGTGGCCACCAGATCGGGCCGGACACGGTCGGCGCCGTCCTCGCTGCGCTCCAGGAGTCCGAGGACGTGCGCGACGTCTTCGAGGATGTCGTCTGGCGGCATCGGGGGAAGAAGATCGCGCCGAAGACCGTGAACCAGAAGCGCTACGTCGATGCTATCCGCTCGTGCACCGTGACGTTTGGGGTGGGGCCGGCGGGGACGGGGAAGACGTACCTGGCGATGGCGCTCGCGGTCGCCGCGCTCTCCGAGGGGAAGGTCGGGCGCATCATCCTCACGCGGCCTGCGGTCGAGGCCGGCGAGCGCCTCGGCTTCCTCCCCGGGGACGTCCTCGCGAAGGTCGACCCGTACCTCCGCCCGCTCTACGACGCCCTCTACGACATGCTCGACCCGGAGCGCCTTGCCGGCTACATGGAGCGAGGGACGATCGAGGTCGCCCCGCTCGCGTTCATGCGCGGTCGGACGCTCAACGACTCCTTCGTCGTCCTCGACGAGGCGCAGAACACGACGCCCGAGCAGATGCAGATGTTCCTCACGAGGCTGGGCTTCGGGTCGAAGATGGTGGTGACGGGAGATGTCACGCAGATCGACCTCCCGCGCGAGCAGGCCTCCGGCCTCATCCAGGTGCGAGAGATCCTCGCCGGCATCGAGGACATCGGCTTCGTCGAGTTCGGGCACGACGACGTCGTCCGGCACAAGCTCGTGCAGCGGATCGTCGAGGCGTACAAGCGCCATGCGGAGCGGACCGGCACCGCGCGCAGCCGCTGAGGGACCCGTGGTCGCCGTCGAGGTCGTCAACCGCAGCGGAGTCGAGGTCGACGAAGAGGCGGTGGCTGCCGTCGCCCGGGACGTCCTCTCCGACGAGGGGGTCACGGACGGGGAGCTCGGGCTCGTGCTCGTGACGCCCGACGAGATCCGTCGCCTCAAGCGCGAGCACCTCGGCATCGACGAGCCCACAGACGTGCTCGCATTCCCGATCGACGGCCTCGTCGATCTCCCTGCGGGGGTGCCGCGCGTGCTCGGCGACGTCGTGCTCTGTCCTCAGGTCGTCGGGGAGGCCTGGCGCGCGCCGCTCGTCCACGGGCTCCTCCATCTCCTCGGCCACGAGCACGGCCCGGCGATGACCGCCCGCGAGCGGGCCCTCCTCGGCGAGTGAGCGTCCGGCGGGCAGGGCCATGAGGCCGCGACGGAGCGGCTCGCTCCTCGAGAGCTTCGACCATGCCGCCGAAGGGGTCGTGCACGCGCTGCGGACGCAGCGGAACCTCTGGGTGCACTTCGCCATCGCAGCTGCGGTTCTCGTCGCTGCCGTCGGCTTCGGGGCCTCGAAGCTCGAGCTCGCCGTTCTCCTCCTCGCGATCACGTTCGTCCTCGTCGCGGAGCTCGTGAACACCGCGGTCGAGGCGGCGGTCGACGTCGCCTCGACCGCGTTCGACCCGATGGCGAAGCTCGCGAAGGACATCGCGGCGGGGGCGGTGCTCGTCGCGGCGCTGAACGCGGTCGCGGTCGGCTACCTCGTCTTCTCCGGCGAGGTCGCGCGACGGAGCTCGCGCTTCCTCACGCGTCTGAGCGACGCGCC
>JAVQXS010000250.1:0-3111 GCA_033578065.1 Thermoleophilia bacterium | reverse complement strand
TCGCCGCGGGGCCGATGAGGGCGGCGCGCCCGTCGGCGATGACGACGCGGAGCTCACCCCCGGGGAACCGGACGACGACCTCGCCCTCGCCGTGCGTCGCGGCGGCGACCGCGACCGCGCTCGTCCCAGACGAGGGCGTCTCCCCCACCCCGCGCTCCCAGACACGCGCGCTCACGACCCCCGGCCCGTCGATGCGGGCGACTTGGACGTTCGTTCGCTCAGGGAACCGCGGATGGCGCTCCAACGCCGGCCCGATCCGCCGAACCTCGTCGGGATCGCCGAGGACGACGGCATGCGGGTTCCCCACGGAGACCGGGATCACCCGCCAGCCCGCGACGGTCTCGGGCGAGCCGACCTCGACCGACCCGAGATCCTGCTCGATGCTCCCATCGTCGAGCGCGCGCGCGCTGACGACGCGGCCATCGACGAGCAGGCGCACCTCCCGCGCGCCCGTGCGCTCGAAGTACCAGGAGGCAGCGATCCGCGTGCCGTTGCCGGAGAGCTCGGCCCGCGAGCCGTCGCGGTTCCAGACGACGAGCTCGAGCGTCTCCTCGCTGCAGCGCAAGACCTCGAGGGCGCCGTCCGTCGCTCCCGCGAGCGCGCGCGCGGCTTTTGAGTCGAGGCGGGGCCCGCCGGGCTCGACGAGGACGTACGTGTTACCGAGCGTGCGCCAGGTCGACGATCGCACGGCTCACCTCCTCCTGCGGCCGATCGGCGTCGACGAGGACGAGCCCAGGGATCCTCCGCATCCACTTGCGCTGGTAGGCGGCGTAGCGGAGCGTCCGAGCGACGATGGCGGCGAGCGCCTCGTCGCGCGGGAGCTCGTGGATCTCCCTGAGACCGAGCGCCTGCCGCGCCGTTCGGGAGATCGGCCGCTCGAGCGCGCGCGTCACCTCCTCGACGACCCCCCGCTCGAACATCGTCTCCGTCCGCGCCCGGATGCGAGCCTCGAGGCGCTCCGGCGACAGATCGAGTCCGACGACGAGCGTGGGCCGCCGTGTCTCGCCCGACCACAGCCGATCGCGCGAGGGTGCGAGGGAGGCACCGATCTCCGCAAGCTCGAGCGCCCGGACGACGCGGCGGCGGTCGTGCGGATGGATCCGCGCTGCAGCGGCTGGGTCGAGCTCGCGGAGGCGAGCGTACGTGGCGGCGGGGGCCGTCTCGTAGGCGAGCTCGAGCCTCCGACGGCACTCTGGGGCGACGGCAGGGGGCACCTCGAGATCACAGAGGGCGGCTCGGAGGTACAGTCCCGTCCCGCCGGCCACGACCGCTGCTCCCCTCGTCGCGACGAGCTCGTCGATCGCCGCGTGGGCGAGGCGGGCGTACTCGCCGACCGACATCTCCTCGTCGAGGTCGCGGATCGCTACGAGTCGCGTCGGCCGGTCGGGCTGGTTCGTGAGGATGCGAAGCCCCCGGTAGACCTGGAGCGCATCGGCCGAGACGACCTCCGTCGCGAGGAGGTCCGCGACGCGGCTCGCGATCGCCGTCTTGCCCGATGCGGTCGGGCCGAAGATCGCGACGACCTCGACCGTAAGGGGCCTCCCTCGTGGGGCACCCCAGCCCACCACCCGCTGCCAGCGTAGCGAGGAAGTCTGCGCGCGTGGGGAACGACTGCGCGCCGAGACGATGCCGAGCGACTGACGAGCGCGCGCGTCCACCGCGCTCCCTTCAGGCCGCCGCCTGCGCGACCTCTCGGCCCGAGAGCGTCGTCGACGACGCCCCCTCGATGAGGACGACGGCGAGGTCGCCCGGCCGTGCCGTGCCGACGAAGTTCACCATCGTGTTGCGCCTCGTCCGACCGCGGAGCCGCGCCGGATCCGTCCGGCTCGGACCCTCGACGAGCACCTCCTCGACGCGCCCGATCCGCTCCTCGTTGCGCCGCCGCGCGATCCGCTGGACGAGGGCGACGAGCTCCTCGAGCCGCTCGTGCTTCACCGCCTCTGGCACCTGATCTTCCATCGCCGCTGCCTCCGTGCCGGCCCGAGGCGAGTAGATGAACGTGTAGGCGCTGTCGAAGGCCACCTCCTCGACGACCTCGAGCGTCTCCTGGAAGTCCTCCTCGGTCTCCCCAGGGAACCCGACGATGATGTCCGTTCCGAGCGCGAGATCCGGGATCGCAGCTCGCAGGCGCTCGACGAGCGCGAGGTAGCGCTCGCGGTCGTACGTCCGCCGCATCCGCTTGAGGATGCGCGAGGAGCCTGACTGCAGCGGGAGGTGGACGTGCTCGCACACCGCCTTACACTCCGCGATCGCGGCGATGACCGGGTCCCGGAAGTCCTTCGGGTGCGGGCTCGTGAAGCGAATCCGCTCGATGCCCTCCACGGCATCGCAGGCGCGCAGGAGCTCGCCGAACTCCGTCCGCAGCTCGGGAGCGAGGTCGCGCCCCCAGGAGTTGACGTTCTGGCCGAGGAGCGTGATCTCCTTCACGCCCTGGCGCGCGAGCTCGGTCACCTCGGCGACGATGTCGCCTGGTCGGCGGCTCCGCTCTCGCCCGCGCACCGCCGGGACGATGCAGTACGAGCAGCGCGAGTTGCAGCCCGTCGAGACCTGTACCCACGCTTGGAAGGGCCGCTCGCGGCGCATCGGGAGGTCGGCCGCGAACCCGTCCTCGCGCCCGAACCGCGCGCGAGCGACCCCCAGCCCCCCCGCTCCGAGCCACTCAGCGAGGTGCGGGATCGAGCCGGGACCGAACGCGACGTCGACGAACGGGTAGCGCTCGAAGAGCCGTTCCCGCTGGGCTTCCGCGTAGCAGCCGCCGACGGCGATGACGAGGTCGGGGCGTGCTCGCTTCCACGTTGCCGCGGTTGCGAGGTGCGCGGCGAGGCGCGTGTCGGGCTTCTCGCGGATCGTGCACGTGTTGAAGACGAGGACGTCGGCCTCCTGCGGAGCCGTCGCCTCCCCGAGCCCGAGCGACTCGAGCATCCCCTTGATCCGCTCGGAGTCGTGGGCGTTCATCTGGCATCCGAAGGTCGTGACGTGGTACCGCTTCACGGCCGCCAAGCGTAGCTAGCGTGCCGAGAACGGGAGCTCGACTCGCCCCGGGCAGCGGCCCAGACGTCCCGCTCCTCAGTGACGCGGCCGTCGCCGCCGAGGGGGAGCGGGGACGTGCCC
>JAVQXS010000249.1:0-3142 GCA_033578065.1 Thermoleophilia bacterium | reverse complement strand
GTGAGGAGCCCGCCCGCGATCTCGACCCCCGTGAAGGTCGAGGTCAGCGCGAGCGCGACCGTGAGCGCGCGCCGACTCGACTGCCGATCGCGGTGCTCGTGACGCACGGCTCACACCTACCCAGCGCTCGAGGCCCGGGGCGCCGATGCGCCGTCCGGGGGCGGAGGCGACGCGTTCGTGAGGACAGCCGCTGCGAGCAAGACGGCGAGCGCGACGAGCGTCTCCCCGACGAGGCTCGACCGCGCTCTCCGTCCGGCGCCCGCCTCGATGCGAGGACGCACGACGAGGTGGTGGAACGCGCCGAAGGCGAGCGCCCCGGCGACGATCGCGAGCTTCGCGAGCAGGAGCTGGCCGTACCCCGTCGTCCACAGGTCGCTCGTCCGCGAGAGGCGCTCGATCGCAAGGTAGACGCCTCCGAGGGCGAGGACGAGCACGAGGACGACGGCGAGCCGCGAGAAGCCGACGAACGCGCGCCGCCGGAGCTCGGGCGCCGCCGGCCAGACGAGGAGCGCGAGCGTCGCCACCCCGCCGACCCAGAGCGAGGCGGCGACGAGGTGGAGCCAGTCGACGAGCGCGGAGAGCCACGTCGCGTTCGGCTCCGTCGCTTGGTGACCCGAGAGCGAGAGCCCGGAGAGGAGCCCGAGCGAGAGCACGAGCGTGACCGGCCGCAGCGCGAGGGCATCGAAGACCCAGGAGAGGAGCAGGAGGCCGAGAACGGCCCCGAGCCCGACCGTCATCACGAGGAAGGCGATCCCGAAGCGCGTCTTCTCCGCGAACGGCTGGAGGTCGCCGTAGAGGAGGTCGCGAAGGGGGAGCTGGAGCGCGTTCGACGCCCGCACGACGAAGGCGACGATCCCGATGTTGATCGCCGCCAGGGCCGCCCCGGTCGTCACGAGGTGGATCCGCCGCTCGAGCGCCGACGGAACCGGCCCGCGGAGAACGAGGAGGCGCAGCGAGAGCGGGCCGACGAGGAAGGCGAGGGCGACGAAGAGCCCCCAGCGAGCCGCATCGTCGCGCCAGGTCGTCCCACGCGCTCCCACGGCGAGCATCGGCGGGGGTGCCGCGACGCCGACGCCGAAGGTGAACACTCCGGCCGGCGAGTGACCGTCGAGACTCGTCACCTGCCAGCGGACGGTGTAGGCCTGCCCCCGGGCGAGCCCGACGACGGGCGCGACGACGACGCGTCCGTCCTCCTCGAGGCGCGCAGGCCCGGAGAGGACGGCGCCATCCGCGGCGAGCACGAGGATCGCACGGGGCCCGATCGAGACGGCCTGGTCGAAGCGGAGGCGGACCTCGGTCGGCGGCGCCGCGACGGACGACTGCGTCGCAGGCGACGAGCCCCGCAGCGTCGCGTGTGCCGACGCGACCGTCGGGACGAAGAGCGCGACGAGCGCCGCGATGGAGAGCCCGAGGGCGCCGGTCCTCACGGGACTCCGCCCTCGCCGAGGCGGCCGAGCGGGGGAGCGGAGTCCCGATCCGCGAAGAGGAGGACGGCGAGGAGGACGAAGGTGAGCGCGAAGCCCGCGCTCCACACCGTGCGGCGCGGCCTGATCGCGTGCCCGACGGGGAAGAGCGACGCGAGGACGAGCATCCAGCCGATGACGTGGTGGAGGAAGGCAGAACGGGACGAGAGCCAGGGGTTCGACTCGTGCACGAGGAACGCCACGCCCGAGACGAGGAGCGCGGCGGCCACGACGAGCGACCAGCGCGGGCTCGTGAGCTTTCCACGGACGACGGCGAGCTGGACCGCCCCCGCGATCATCGCCGCCTCGGCCCACAGCGCATGCGCGAGGAGGTGGATCGTGGAGAAGGTCGAGAGCACGGTCACGACCCAGAGGCCGATTCCGCCCCCGAGCGCGATCGAGGGCCACAGGTAGGCACGCCACGCTCGACGGCGGAACACGGCGGGACCGACGATCGCTTCGGAGAGGAGGAGGAGCCCGATGAGGAGCGCGACCGCTCCGGCGAGCCAGTGGGCGACCTCAGGGGGAGGAACCACGGTCTCCCTCCCCCTCCGCGCGGAGATCCTGGACGAGCCCTGGCGCGACGAGGGCCGCAAAGACGAGCCCGACGAGGACGACGAGGAGCGGGCCCTGGACGAGGACGTAGTACACGCCCTTCGCGCTCGTGTGCGCGAGGGAGACGCGGTACGGCTGCGCGACCGCCCACACGATGCCGGCGAGAATCGTGAGCGGCCCGAGAAGCTCGATCGCGAGCACGCGAAGCTCGCGGCGCGTGCTCGCGCTCCGGAGCTCCGCAGCCCGTCCCGAGACCTCGCCTCCGATCCCCGAGCCCATGGACATGCGCGAGCCGACAGTCTCGCCCCGACACGGGCCTCCGCGCAAGCAGCCACCGCCTGCGCGTCGGGCCGGGTGCGGGACGATCGGCTGCGGACGAGCGTCGTCGCGGCACGGTGCTCGCGACCGCGATCGTCGCCCGAGCCCCGTGGCGCCCTCCCGGATGCTCGCGCAGCGCGCGCTCTGTCAGAGCTGCTCCGCCCAGGCCCGCGCGACCGACGACGCCTTCGCCCGAGGCTGAAGGAGGCAGGCGGGCCCGCGACCGCAGGCCCTGCCCGCCCCGTGGCTGTCGTCAAGGCTAGGTCCCGCTCGCACGCATGCGGTAGCCGCGGAAGACGAGCCCGAGCCCGACGAGGATCGCGACGACGCCGAGGATGACGCCCAGCGTGCTCTGCCAGAAGAGCACGAAGAGGACCCCGAGCACGAGCGCCACGATCCCGATCGCGAGGTTGATCATGGCGCTCCATTCGTCGCGGACGCGCATCTTCCTCCGATCGTGCTCGCGCGCACGAGCGAGGAGCGCGATCCTAGGCGCGGACGCGTCGGAGACTCTGCCACGCCCCGGCGCGTCGACAGCGCGGCATCCGCGCGACGGTGCGGCTCTCGAGGGGATGCAGGCGCGACCGGCGCCGGTGAGGATGCTCGAGATGGAACCGCTGACGCCACCGCCTGGGAGGTGGAGGTCATCGAGCCGATCGAGCTCCGCTCGTGGCATGAGCGGCACGGCGTGCTGCCGGTGGCGGTGACGCTACTCCCCGCGGGCTGACTCAGCCCCGCAGCGCGGACGCGATTGAGCGCGACCAGGCGGCGACCTCGTTCCAGTCGCGGAAGTCGCCGTCTGGCGC
>JAVQXS010000248.1:0-3150 GCA_033578065.1 Thermoleophilia bacterium | reverse complement strand
AGCGTCGCGAGCCCGCTCGTCACCGCCTGCGACGTCCGCTCGGACGACGACCTCGACCGCGTCTTCGCTGAGGTGGGGGGCGCGTTCGGCGGTGGGCTCGACATCCTGGTGCACTCCGTCGCCTTCGCCGCCGCCGAGGACCTCGAGGGCCGCTTCGCGGACACGCCGCGCGACCGCTTCTGGCTCGCGCTCGACGTGAGCGCGTACTCCCTCGTCGCCTGCGCGCGCCGGGCGGAGCCGCTCATGGAGACGCGGGGTGGCGGCTCTGTCCTCACGATGACGTACCTCGGCGGCGAGCGCGCTGTGCCCCACTACAACGTCATGGGGGTCGCGAAGGCGGCGCTCGACTCCGCCGTCCGCTACCTCGCGTGGGATCTCGGCTTCAAGAACATCCGCGTGAACGCGATCTCCGCGGGGCCCGTCCGCACCCTCGCCGCGCGCTCGATCGCCGGCTTCACGACGATGGAGGAGCTGTTCGTCGAGCGGGCGCCGCTCCACCGCCACATCGACGCCGACGACTGCGGGGCGGCCGCCGCCTACCTCCTCTCGGACGAGGCGGCGAACGTCACCGGGACGACGCTCTACGTCGACGCCGGCTACCACGCGATGGGGATGTAGGAGACGCGCGCCGGCGCTCACGAGCGAGGCTCGGCGACGAGCGCGCTCGGCGCCACCGGCAGCGTCTCGGTCGCGATCGCGATCTCGCGGGCGACCTCGACGATATCGTGGTTCGCGTTCCAGATGCGAAGCTGGCGCTCGGCGCTCGAGCCGTGCGCGAGGATGTCGAGCACGCCCTCGAGCTCGCGCTCGGAGCCGAGCTCGTGGGCGTGCGGGCGCAGCTCGGCGACGGTGCGCCGGATGAGCCGCGCGACGGGGATGCGGTTCCGCCGGCTCGAGCCGAGGTCCATGATCGGCGCCTCGAGGCCGTAGCGCGCCGCGAGCCACTTGTTCTCGCTCGTGAGGATGCGGTGGTAGGAGGGGATCTCCTCGCCGGCCTCGTAGCGCTCGCAGAGCTGCTTCACGAGCGCCTGGCAGTAGGCGGCGATGGCGACCGCGTCCTCGATCCTCGTCACCGCGTCGCAGATGCGGATCTCGATCGTGCCCAGTCGCGGGTGCGGACGGATGTCCCACCAGATGTGCGTGTAGTCCGCGATGCAGCCCGTCCGCTCGAGCTGGCCCACGACCTCGGCGTAGTCGGCGTAGTCGCGGAAGCGCGGCGGCGGCCCGGAGCGCGGGAAGGCGGAGAAGACCATCTGCCGGCTCGAGGCGAGCCCGGTCGGCTCGCCGCGCCAGAAGGGGGAGCTCGCCGAGAGGGCGAGGAGCGGCGCGAGCTGGGGGAGGAGGCCGTTCACGACCTGGATCGCCTTCTCCGGGTCGTCGACCGCGACGTGCACGTGCATCCCGAAGATGAGCTCGCGGCGGGCGACGTACTGGAGCTGGTCGATGAGGGCGCGGTAGCGATCCTTCGCCGTGATCCGCTGGCGCTCGAAGAGGCTGAAGGGGTGCGTGCCCGCCGACCCGAGCCGGAGGCCCTGCGCGTGCGCCGTCTCGGCGACGTAGCTGCGCAGGGTCACGAGCCAGCGCATGACGTCGCCGGCGTCGCGGCAGATCGGGGTCGAGATCTCGAGCACGGACTGCATGAGCTCGGCGTTGATGCGGGCCTCGAGCTCGTGGCCCGAGACCTCGGCGAGCATCGTCTCGATGTGCTGGACGAGGTCGAAGGTCTCGGCGTCGAGGAGCTGGTACTCCTCCTCGACGCCGAGCGTGTAGGGGTCGCTCGCGCCGAAGGCGTGGTCGAGGACGCTGCCGGCGGAGCGGGAGGCCTCTCCGGTGATCGAAGGCGGGAACGCCTGCCTCGAGTCGCCCGCCGAGCTCATCCGTCGTCCTCGGGCAGGACCGCGTCCACGTCGATCTCGACCGTCCAGGCCGGATCGATGAGCGAGGCGACGATGGTCGTGTTCGCCGGACGGATGTCGCGGAACGCCTCGCCGTGGGCGCGAGCCATCTCCTCGAAGTGCTCGGAGCCGGCGAGGTAGACGCGGGTCCGGACGACGTGCTCGAGGCCGGCGCCGGCCTGCTCGAGCGCGCGCCGGACGATCTCGAGGCAGAGGCGCGTCTGCTCGTACGCGCCCTCAGGAGGCGCTGACCCGTCGGGAGGGATGGGCGCGGTGCCCGCGACGTAGACGTTCCGCCCCACCACGACCGCGCGACAGAAGCCCATGATGTCCTCGTACGGAGACGTCCCTCGGATCGCGCGGCGCTCGGCCATCCGCCTAGTATCGCCCGCGATGGAGGCGCTCCGCCAGATCGACACCTGGCCGGCGCCGTTCGCCTCCGCTGGCGTCGTGACTCGTGACGGGCAGCGCGCGACGTACGGTGACGCTGCCCGCCCTGTTCGCCTCGCATCCGTCTCGAAGCCCGTCGCGGCGCTCGCCGCGCTCGTCGCGTGCGAGGAGGGCGTGCTCGACCTCGAGGAGCCTGCGGGGCCGCCCGGGGCGACCGTCCGGCACCTCCTCGCCCACGCCTCGGGCCTCCCCTTCGAGGGCACGGCGCCAATCGTGGCGCCCGGGAGGCGGCGCATCTACTCGAACGAGGGCTTCCGCGCGCTCGCTCGCCACCTCGAGGATCGGGCGGAGGTGCCGTTCGCGGACTACGTTCGCGAGGCGGTCTGCGTCCCGCTCGGGCTCGGCCTCGATCCACGCGGCGACCCGGGTTCCGGGATGCGCGCCTCGCTTCAGGATGTCCTCGCGCTCGGAGCGGAGCTCCTCGAGCCGAGGATCGTCGCTCGGGAGACGCTCGCCGAGATGACGAGCGTCCAGTTCTCGGGACTCCGCGGCGTGCTGCCGGACTACGGGCGCTTCGATCCGCTCGACTGGGGCCTTGGGGTGCAGCTCAACACGCAGCCTCCATCGTGGATGGGGTCGCGCGCCTCTCCCCGGGCCTTCGGCCACTTCGGCGGCGCGGGCACGTTCCTCTGGGTCGATCCCGAGGTCGGCGTCGCCTGCGCCGCGCTCACGACGCGGCCTTTCGGGCCCTGGGCCAAGGAGGCGTGGCCTCGTCTCGCGGATGCCGTCCTCGGGGAGGCGGGTCGGGGTGCGCTCGCCGCCAGTGGCGGCGGGCCGTGCCCTCGGCGATGATGGCGCTGTCGTC
>JAVQXS010000247.1:0-3158 GCA_033578065.1 Thermoleophilia bacterium | reverse complement strand
CATGACGGCCGCGGGCGAGGTCCTGCGGCCGCTCGCGGAGCAGCAGGTACGCGACCTCGCCGCTCGGCTACGGGCGCTCGCAGTGGAGTCGGTCGCGGTCTGCTTCCTCCACGCGCACCGGCACCCGGCGCACGAGCGCAGGGCGGGGGAGATCCTGCGCGAGGAGCTGCCCGGCGTACCGGTCACCCTCTCGAGCGACATCATCCGGGAGCAGCAGGAGTACGAGCGCACCGCGGCCGCGGTCGTCAACGCGTACGTGCGACCCCTCATGGAGCGGTACGTCGGGGAGCTGCGAAGGGGCCTCGACGACCTGGGAGCGCGAGGCCCGCTCATGATCATGCGCTCCTCGGGAGGGCTGATGACCGATCGGGACGCCGCGAGGCGGCCCGTCTACGCCCTCGAGTCGGGGCCTGCCGCCGGAGTGATCGCCGCGCTCGGCCTCGCCGAGCGTCTCGGGATCCGGAACGCGATCACCTTCGACATGGGTGGAACGACGGCGAAGGCCTCGCTCATCGAGGAGGGGCGCCTCTCCCGCAGCCGCGAGTACGAGGTGGGGGCGTCACTCTCCGCCGGCAGCCGCCTGCTGCGCGGCTCGGGGGAGCTCCTGCGCATCCCGACGATCGACATCGCGGAGGTGGGCGCCGGCGGCGGCAGCGTCGCCTGGCTCGATCGGGCCGGAGGGCTCAACGTCGGCCCGCGCAGCGCCGGGGCCGACCCTGGGCCTGCCTGCTACGGGCGCGGGGGCAGCGAGCCGACGGTGACCGACGCGAACGTCGTCCTCGGCTACATCCCGGAGGGCCGGCTCGCGAGTGGCGACCTGGAGATCGATCGTGCGCTCGCTCTCGAGGCGCTCTCCTCCCTCGCCGATCCGCTCTCGGTCTCCCCGCTCGAAGCGGCTTCTGCAGTGCACCGGCTCGCGAACGCCGCCATGATGCGCGCCCTGCGCGCCGTGTCCTCCGAGCGGGGCCGCGACCCGCGCGAGTTCACGCTCATCGCCTTCGGCGGCTCGGGCCCCGTCCACGCAGCGGCGCTCGCAGAGGAGCTCGGCATCGCGACCGTCGTCGTCCCTGCGCTCGCGGGCGTCTTCTCGGCTGCGGGCCTCCTCTTCGCGCGGATCGAGCACGACGACGTGCGCTTCTGCGAGGTGGACGCGCGCGCACCCGAGGCAGCCGCTCGCCTGATCGCGCTCGAGCGGGAGATGCGTCCCGACCTGCAGGCGCGGATGGGCGAGGTCGCCCACGCCGTCTGGCGGCGGTCGGTGGACGTCCGCTACGCAGGCCAGAGCTGGGACCTCGAGATCGACCTGCCCGGCGAGACGATCGACCCGCCCGCCCTCGCCAGGCTCGTCGAGCGGTTCGAGGCAGAGCACGAGCGCACGTACGGCGTCCGCCAGGACCCAGGACACCCCGTCCTCATCCGCGCCCTGCGGCTTACCGTGCTCGGGCCGAAGCCCGACCCGCCGACTCTCGACCTCGCGGCCACGCCGAGCGGGCAGGGTCCCCGCCACGCGCTCCTCGGCGGGAGCGCTCGCTTGCAGGCGGTTCCAGTCGCAGCCCGCGCGGAGCTCGAGGAGCGCGCGGCCGTCGGGCCGCTGCTCGTCGACGAGGACGACACGACAGTCGTCGTGCCCCGTGGGTGGACGGTGCGCAGGGACGCGAGCGGCGCTCTCTTGCTCGAGCGCGTACGTAGAGCGCGCCGACGGCGCACGCGCGACGCGACCGATCCCGCCACGCGGGAGATCGTCGGCCATGCGCTCGCTTCCACCGCCGACGAGATGGCGACGACGATCTTCCGCACCGCGCACTCGACGATCGTGCGCGACGTCATGGACTTCTCCGCTGCCCTCTGCGACCCGCGTGGCGAGACGGTCGCTCAGGCGGTGACGCTGCCGAACCACCTCGGATCGATCCCGACCGCAATGGCCGCCCTCCTGCGCCGCTACGAAGACGAGCTCCGGCCCGGCGACGTCTTCCTCATGAACGACCCCTTCGACGGCGGCATCCACACCTCCGACCTGTTCGTCGTCAAGCCCGTCTTCCACGGCCGAACGCGCATCGGCTTCGCGGTCACGACGGCCCACCATGCGGACATCGGCGGTCGGGTAGCAGGGACGACGGCGTGCGACAACGTCGACGTCTTCCAGGAAGGGCTTCGGCTTCCCTGGCTGCGCCTCTACCGGCGAGGCGAGCCGGTCGAGGACGTGCTCGAGATCCTCCGCGCGAACGTCCGCATCCCCGAGATGACGCTCGGCGACCTCCGAGCCCAGGTTGCAGCGTGCACGATCGGCGAGCGAGGGCTGCGCGAGCTCGCCGAGCGGTACGGAGCCTCCGCCCTGCGCACGCTCATGAGCGACCTCGTCGAGCACACCGAGCGGCTCGTTCGCCAGGAGATCGCGACCTGGCCAGACGGGAGCGCGACCTTCACGGACTACCTCGACTCGGACGGCATCGAGGAGCGAGACGTCCGCATTGCGGTGCGCGTCACGATCGAGGGCGACGAGGTGATCGCGGACTTCTCCGACTCCGATGCGATGGTGCGAGGGGCGCTCAACAGCACGCGCTCGTTCGTCGAGGCGAACGTGTACCAGGCGGTCATCTCCGCGCTGCGCGAGCGGGTGCCGACGACTTCGGGGGCGTTCCGCCCGATCACCGTCATCACGAGGCCAGGCACGATCACGCACGTCGTCATGCCAGGCGCCTCGTCGATGCGGGGTGTGACCGGCTTCCGGATCTTCGACGCCGTCAACGGCGCTCTCGCCCAGCTCATCCCCGAGCGCATCCCGGCCGCCGGCGAGGGGGGCAACACGCTCGCCATCTTCTCGGCGCTTCGCCCCGACGGACGGCCCTTCGTCTACTACGAGCTCATCGTCGGCACGTGGGGTGCGAGACCGACAGCGGACGGAAACGACGGCCTCTCGAACCCATGCGCTACGGCGGCGAACATCCCCGTCGAGGTCGCCGAGGCCGAGTACCCGATCCGCATCGAGCGCTACGGCCTCGTTCCCGACTCAGGCGGAGCGGGCCGCTACCGAGGGGGGCTCGCGATCGAGCGCGTCTGGCGTGTCCTCACGCCTTCGACGAGCCTGCAAGTCCGCTCCGATCGCCAGCGGCACCGCCCCTACGGCCTCGCCGGAGGGTGCGCCGGGGCGGCGGCGGCGG
>JAVQXS010000246.1:0-3164 GCA_033578065.1 Thermoleophilia bacterium | reverse complement strand
CGCGCACCTCACGCTCCTCGCCGAGACGAACGAGGGCTACGCGAACCTCATCAAGCTCAGCTCGCTTGGCTACCTCGAGGGCTACTACTACAAGCCGCGCGTCGACTGGGAGCTCCTCGAGCGCCACGCGAAAGGCATCGTCGCCCTCTCGGGCTGCCTCTCGGGTCGCGTCGCCCGCGCGCTCGTCGAGGATCGGCCCCGCGACGCCCGCGCCGACCTCGCCCGGCTCGTCGACATCTTCGGGCGCGACTCGACGTACGTCGAGGTTCAGAACGCCGGCCTCGAGGCGCAACGGCGGATCAACCCGCAGCTCGTCGCGCTCGCCGAGGATGCCGGCCTTCCCATCGTCGCGACGGGGGATGTCCACTACCTCGACGCGGCGGACGCCGCTGCGCACGAGGCCCTCCTCTGCATCCAGTCGGGCGACACGCTGAAGAACCCGAAGCGCTGGCGGTTCGAGACGAGCGAGTTCTTCTTCAAGTCGCCCGAGGAGATGGCGGCGGACTTCCCCAGGCTCGAGCACGCGCTCCGGCGGACGCTCGAGGTTGCCGAGCGGTGCACGGTCGAGCTCGAGCTCGGCAGGATCCTGCTGCCCCGCTACCCCGTTCCCGACGGGCGCGACGCCTTCGACTACCTCATCGAGCTCTGCGAGAAGGGGCTCGTCGCGCGCTACGGGAAGGTGACCCCGGCGCTGACCGAGCGCCTCCGCTTCGAGCTTCGAACCATCAGGGAGATGGGGTTCGCGGACTACTTCCTCATCGTCTGGGACCTCGTCCGCTTCGCGAAGCGCAACGGCATCGGGGTCGGCCCCGGCCGTGGCTCGGCCGCCGGCTCCCTCGTGGCCTACTGCCTCGAGATCACCGACATCGATCCCATCCGCTACGACCTCCTCTTCGAGCGCTTCCTCAACCCGGGCCGCAAGTCGATGCCCGACATCGACATCGACTTCGCCGTCGAGGGCCGGGATCGCGTCATCAACTACGTCGCCGAGCGCTACGGGCGAGACCGTGTCGCCCAGATCATCACCTTCTCGACGATGGCCGCCCGCGCCGCCATCCGCGACGCCGGCCGCGTGCTCGACATCCCGTACGGCGTCGTCGACCGGATCGCGAAGCTCGTTCCCGAGGGGCCGGGCCAGACGCTCGCGGACGCGCTCAAACCGGGCTCCGAGCTCGCGCAGGCGGTCGAGCGCGACCCCGTCGCGAAGGAGATCGTCGAGCTCGCCCGACCCCTTGAAGGGCTCACCCGGGCCGACTCGATCCACGCCGCCGGCGTCGTCATCGGCGCTCAGCCGCTCATCGAGGTCGTGCCGCTCCAGCAGAAGGGCGCCGACCAGGAGGTCGTGACGCAGCTGAAGATGGGCGACGTCGAGGCGCTCGGGCTGCTCAAGATGGACTTCCTCGGCCTGCGGAACCTCGACGTCATCGAGAAGGCGGCGGAGCTCGCTGGCGGCGTCGACGTCTCCGCCATCCCGCTCGACGACGCGGAGACGTACGCGATGCTCGCCCGCGGCGACTCGATCGGCGTCTTCCAGTTCGAGTCCTCCGGGATGCGCGAGGCGCTGCGCCAGGTGCGACCGACGCGCTTCGAGGATCTCATCGCGCTCGTCGCCCTCTACCGTCCGGGGCCGATGGGGTACATCTCGACGTACGCCGCGCGCAAGCACGGCCGGGAGCCCGTCACCTTCCTCGATCCCCGGCTCGAGCCGATCACGGGCGAGACGTACGCGATCTGCGTCTACCAGGAGCAGTACATGGAGATCGCGAAGCGACTCGCCGGGTTCACGCCTCAGGAGGCGGACGACCTGCGCAAGGCGATCGGGAAGAAGATCCATGCGCTCATGGCCTCGCTCCGGGAGAAGTTCCTCGACGGCTGCGCGGCAAACGGCGTCGCGCCCGCGGTCGCGCGCCAGCTCTGGGACGACATGGAGAAGGCGCAGGACTACTCCTTCAACAAGTCGCACGCGGCGTGCTACGCGCTCATCGCCTACCGAACGGCATGGCTCAAGGCCCACCACCCGCGCGAGTACATGGCCGCCCTCATCTCCTCGGTGATGAACACGAAGGACCGCGTGCCGTTCTACGTGAACGCATGTCGGGAGATGGGGATCGAGGTGCTCCCTCCCGACGTGAACTACTCCCAGAGCGACTTCGCGGTCGTGGAGGGGAAGATCCGCTTCGGGCTGAACGCCGTGCGCAACGTCGGCGAGGCGGCCGCCCAGGCGATCGTGCGCGCGCGCGAGGAGGGCGGTCCCTTCACCTCGATCTGGGACCTCGTCGAGCGGGTCGACCCCCAGCACCTGAACCGCCGCGCGCTCGAGTCGCTCGTCCGCTCCGGCGCCCTCGGCTCGACGGGGGCGACGCGCAAGGGTCTCCTCGACGAGCGCATCCTCGACGCCGCGCTCGCGCACGGCGCGCGCCAGCAGCAGGACCGGCTCGTGGGGCAGGCGTCGATCTTCGACGATCTCGGAGGCGCCGCTGCTCCTTCGCTCGCGAGGCAGCACCCGTCGATCGCAGAAGACGAGCTCGACGAGCGCGAGCTCCTGCGACTCGAGAAGGAGACGCTCGGGATCTACGTCTCCGACCACCCGCTCGAGGGCGTCCGAGACGAGCTCGCTCGGAAGACCGACTGCCCGCTCTCGGAGCTCGAGCGTCGGCGCGACGGCGAGGTCGTGACCGTGGGAGGGATCGTCTCCGCGCTCCGCCAGGTGACGACGAAGCGAGGCGAGCCACTCGTGTTCGCGACGCTTGAGGATCCGACGGGGGTGGTCGAGGTCGTCGTCTTCAACTCGACGTACGCTGCTGCCCGCGAGCACCTGGAGGTCGACGTGATCCTCGTCGTCAAGGGGCGCGTCGACCATAAGCAGGCGGGGGAGACGAAGCTCGTCGCGCTCGAGGTCTCCCCGTTCGAGGCTGCTCCGGCCCGCCGTGATGTTCGTCTGCGGATCGACGCGCGCGCTGCCCCGGCGGGTCTCGTGCGCCAGCTCGCCGACCTCGTCCGCGAGTACCCCGGGGATGCGGCCGTCGTCCTCGAGCTCGAGACGTCGTCGGGGGCGCGCACGCTCGCGCTCGGCCCAGCGTACCGCGTCCAGCCAAGCTCGGACTTCTTCGCCGAGGTGAAGGCGCTCCTCGGCGAGACCGCCGTGGTGTGAGCGGCGACCGCGC
>JAVQXS010000245.1:0-3165 GCA_033578065.1 Thermoleophilia bacterium | reverse complement strand
CCCGTGCCTTCGCGAACCAGACCGCCGGGAACGGCGGCAACTGCCGCTGCACGTTCGGGCGCCAGCTCGCGGCGGGCGACTTCAACGACGACGACCGGGCCGATCTCGCGATCGGGACAGCGGGGTACATCTCGAGCGCCGGCGACACGGAAGGCGTCTACGTCCTCTACGGAGCTTCGGGCGAGGGCCTTCGCATCGTGGGTCGAACAGCGATCTCGGGCGGCGGGGAGTTCTCGGCCCTCGGGACCACCCTCCGCGATGTCGTCCTCGCGGCCGGCGATCACGACGGGGACGGGTTCGACGACCTCGCCATCGGCTCGCCGACGACCATGGCCCGCGGCACGGTCATCCCGAAGAGGGAGGAGGGCGTCGTCATCGTCCTGCCTGGGTCGCCCCAGGGCGTCAAGACGGACCCGATGGCCACCTACGACGAGGGACGGGCGAGTGGCGGCAGCAGGAACGAATTCGACCGCTTCGGGACGGCGCTCGTGTTCGGCGACTTCCGTGGCAACGGGCGAGAGCAGCTCGTCGTCGGCATGCCGTTCGACGACAGGGGCTCGAAGGCGGACGCTGGCGCCGTCGCCATCTTCACCTTCGAGCGGAACCCCGGGGCGTTCGAGACGCTGGGCCGGTCGTGGTCGCAGGCGGACCTGCCGAACGCGCGCGTCGACGCGGGCGATCGATTCGGCTACGCGCTCGCGGTCGGCGACGTCACCGGCGACGGTCGCGACGACCTCGTGATCGGCGTGCCCGGCGAGAGCTTCAGCGGCAGCAGCGGCGCCGGGGTCGTCCACCTGCTGAAGGGCTCGTCGACGGGCCTCAGCACGTCGAGCGCCCAGACCTGGCATCAGGATCGAAGCGGCATCGCAGGCGCGGCCGAGAGCAGCGACCGCTTCGGCTTCGCACTCACCCTGGGCCGGTACGACGCCGGCGGCCGCTACGACCTCGCGATCGGCGTCCCCGGCGAGAAGCTCTCGGGCAAGGCCACCGCCGGTGCCGTGCACGTGCTGCTCGGCTCCACGCCCGGGCTAACGAGCATGGGGAGCCAGTTCTGGAGCCAGAGCTCGAGCGGCATCGCCGACGCTCCGCAGGCAGGCGACTGGTTCGGGCAGGTGCTGCGATGAGTCAAGGGCCTCGACGCAACCCAGGGCGGCTGCCGGAGGCTCCTCGCCAGGTTGAGGGCCTGATCGCGGGACGCTGGCCCACCGGCCGGCAGTCGCACCGGATGCTGCCCCTCGGACGGCCTCAGCCGATCGCGTACAGCGCGCCGCCGCGCGTGCCGACCCAGATCCGGCCGCGCCAGACCGCCGGCGTCGCCTCGATGCAGCCGCCGAGGCGCACCGACCAGAGCCTCCGCGGCTCGCGCCGCTCGTTCCGGACGTCGAAGGCGTGGAGCGTCCCCGCGCAGTCGCCCTGGAGGAGGACGCCACCGGCGACGACGGGCGAGCTCCACAGGTGGCCCGGGAGCTCGAGCCGCCAGCGCACCCTGCCCGTCCGGCGGCTCACGCCGAGCAGCTCTCCGGCGTTCGTCGTCACGTAGACCGTCCCGCGATCGACCGCCGGCGTCGACCACACCCCCGCCTTGCCCTGCCAGCCGACCCGCGTGAGCGGAACCGACCAGACGATCGGGTCGCGCGGCCGGCGCGGATCGAGCTTCACGAGCTGCCCGACCTCGCGTGAGCGCGCGCTGAAGCGCTCGACCTGGCTCGCCGCGTACAGGTAGCCCTTGTCGTCGATGACGAGCGTCGCGTCCGTGTCGTCGCCCATCCAGAAGCGGAAGACGCGGCGAGGCCGCTTCCCGTGCGCGAACGTCTGCCGGAGATCCCAGCCCTGCACGAGCCCCGCCGAGTTCGCGAAGTACGCGACCCCGCGGGAGTACGCGACCGAGGACTCGATCGAGAAGGCGCGGTCCGGCCGCGCTGCGAGGAGCTGCTCGTCCCAGCCGGCGACGCGGGCGACGATCCTCGGGCGCACCCGAACCTTCCCTCCCGGCCCGTACGAGCGGTTGAGCCGGATGACGTAGAACCACCCGTTCTCGCCGCCGACGAGGAGGTGACCACGCACGATGAGGGGCGCCCCGTCCCAGTCGTCGTTCCAGACGACCGGCGCGTCGCGGCTGTCGAGCGTCCACAGCACCGTCGGGCGACCCCGGTCGAGGGCGACGATCCGCAGCTTGTTGTCGCGGGAGCCCGCGTAGAAGAGGGGGAAGCCGTCCGGGTCGGAGGTGGCCGAGCCCTTCGCGAGATCGCCGGTGGGAAGCGAGGCGCGGACGCGCTTCCCCGTCTCGCCGTCGAGGAAGTGGTAGGCGCGGTCGAAGGCGCCGAACCGCACCTCGACCCTCCCGCCAGCCCTCGGGACGACGCTCGGCTGGCCGGTCCAGCCGAGCCCGCACCAGGTGGAGATGCCGGTCTCGTCCGTCGATGGCGCGCACATGCCTCCGCTCTCGGGGTAGCGCCAGAGGACGCGCGGCTCCCGGCGCGGGATCGGCCCGACGCCCGAGAGCGAGCGCTCCGGGTTCCCGCGGAACGTCCACAGCCCGGCCTGCGGCGCGGCGAGGGCATGGCGTGGCGCGGCGGCGCGCTTCCCCGCGGGCGCAGTCGCGGGCGCGCGAGCCGCAACCGCCTTCCCCTCGCTCGGCGACGACGCGAGCGCGAGCGCGACACCGTTGAGCGCGCCGAGCACGGCCGCGGCGCACAGGCTCCCGAGGAAGAGCCTGCGGAACCGGAGCGCTTCCGAGGAGTACGTACGAACGCCGCGACGCGGCATGAGCTCGGTCTACGCCTCGGCGGGAGGTTTCCCTCCACGACACCTCGTCGCCTTCGTCGCCGATGCTCGAGGCATGATGGCGCGGGACGAGAGCCGGCGGCCGTTCCTACCGGGAGCCGACCTCATCGAGAGGGGCCGGGACCTCGAGCGCGGGATCGAGTCGATCGAGGCGCTCCTCGTGTCCATCGGAGCGCCACGCCTCCCCTCCCCCCTCGACTTCATCGCCGTGCCCCCGGGTTGGGAGGAGCGCAGCGTCTCCTTCGAGCGGATCGAGCCCGAGCTCTACCGCTTCCCGGCCATCCATCCTCCGGCCTTCCGCCGCCGTGTCGAGCACCTCTTCCCGGAAGCGACGTCGCCGCGCCTCGACCGGTAGCCGGCACATGCACAGCACCATCCGCT
>JAVQXS010000244.1:0-3178 GCA_033578065.1 Thermoleophilia bacterium | reverse complement strand
GCTCATCGCGACGGCGATCCGCCGGGGGTCGGGAGCAGCCACGAACGCGTGGCCGAGCGCGGCCGCGAGCGCCTCGACCGCGAGCGGCGTGCCGCTCACAGCGGCTGCCTCGAGGAGCGTGAGGCCTGGGAGCGGGCGCTCGAGCCCGGGAGCGTCGGCGTCGACGATCCGCTCCCCGTCCACCGTAAGACGGACGACGGCCCACTCCCCGTCCCGCGTCGCGTCCCCGACGACCTCCTGCACGGCCACGGGCTCAGCCTCCCGTAGCCGCGGCGGCACGTTCCTCCGGAGGAGCGGACACGGCCCCGGGCCGCGCCTCCGGCCGGTGCGAACCTGGATCTGCCAGGTGGGTGCCGTGCGGAGGGTCGGCTCGAGCCTCGCTCCGACGCCGGCTCCCTTCGCGCGTGTGTTGGTTCACGTGTGAGCCGAAGCCGCGGACGGGGCCGCGCGCCTCCATCCTAGCCCGCCTCCTCGGCCGCGAACCGCCACTCGAGCTCGACGGTGTCCTCGATCCCGAGGAGCGCTGCGAGCGCCTCGGTGACCTCGAGCTGCCGACCGGGCTCGACGAAGGCGTGGTCGATCACCTCGGTGAGCACCTCGCGGTCGCGGTAGCGGAGAACGAGCTTCGTCCCGCAGGGGAGGACGGCGTGCGTGACCCCGAGCGTCTCCGACCCGAGCACCTGCCCGCAGGTCGTCCGCTGCGCATCCCCTGCAGGCCCGCGGGAGCCCGCGAAGGCGGCCGTCCACGGCACCGGCCCGCGGAGCGTCGAGAGCTCCTCGACGGACGTGAGATCCGCCCGCCGCTCGACGACAGCGAGCGCTCCCGTCGCACCGAGGAGGGCGACCGCGGCGAGGACGACGAGCCGATGGGCGAGACGCTCCACCCCTCTAGTGTGGACGACGCGACCGCTCCCCCGGGAGGCGGTCGTCGAGGCCCTCCCGCGGAAGGCGGGCGCCGCGAGCTCCTCGAGCCGCCGCGGCTCCTGCCTTCGGTCGACGATCGGGACGGCGTGCGCGGCAGAGGGCGATCCACGCGATCGCCGACGACGCGGGGCGCTCGACGCCAGCGAGCCCCGCGGCTCGCTCCCCGCCGCAAGGCCAACGACCCCCAGGGGATCCCCGAGATCCCTGCGGTCAGGCTACCGAGGATGCGCTCACGGAGGGGACACGCATCCGTCGCGACTTCGTGCCTCCTCCGCCGAGCGCGGGCTCCGCCTCCGAGCGGTCTCCGGGCGCCGGGCGCTACGCGGGGTCGACGAGACGGAGCCCGAGCTCCTCGAGCTGCTCCTGGGAGATCGGGGCCGGCGCCCCGCTCATCGGATCGAGCCCCGCCTGGTTCTTCGGGAACGCGATGACGTCTCGGAGGTTCGGCTCCCCGGCGAGCACCATCGCCATCCGATCGATCCCGAGCGCGATGCCGCCGTGGGGCGGCGCGCCCATCGCGAGCGCGTCGAGGAGGAACCCGAACTTCGCCCGCTGCTCGTCGGGCGGGAGCGCGAGGAGGTCGAACACCCGCGCCTGGAGCTCGGGCTCGTGGATCCGGAACGAGCCGCCTCCGAGCTCGTGGCCGTTGACGACGAGGTCGTAGGCGTTCGCGAGCGCGCCCCCGGGATCCTCGTGGAAGCGGTCGCGCCACTCGTCGGTGGGACGCGTGAAGGGATGGTGGACGGCCGACCACCGGCCTTCCTCCTCGTCCCACTCGAACATCGGGAACTCCGTCACCCAGAGGAAGGCGAAGGCATCCTCGTCCACGAGGCCAAGCTCGTGCCCGAGGCGCGAGCGCAGCGCTCCCAAGACCTTCGAGGTCCTCGGCCACTCGTCCGCGGAGAAGAGCAGCGTCTCGTCGGGCGCGGGAGCGAGACCCTCGAGCTCTCGCTCCGAGAGGAACTTCGCGATCGGCGAGCGCACCTCGCCCGACGCACGGTCCCGAGCGATCCACGCGAGCCCCTTCGCTCCGTGCGCCTTCGCGAGCTCCTCGAGCTCGGCGAGCTCCGCCCGAGAGAGCAGTCGCGGCACGCGGAGGAAGCGGACCGTCTCCGCCCGCGCGAAGACCTCGAAGGCGGAGCCTCGCGTCAGCTCGGTCGCATCCTCGAGCTCGAGCCCGAAGCGCGTGTCTGGCTTGTCCGTGCCGAAGCGCCGGTCGGCCTCGGCGAAGGTCAGCCGTGGCCACGGAGTGGCGATCTCCCGTCCGAGGCATGCGGCCCAGACCGCCTTGAGCGTCCGCTCGATGATCGCGAAGAGCTCGTCGCGATCGGGGAACGACATCTCGACGTCGAGCTGCGTGATCTCCTGCACGCGGTCGGCGCGCAGATCCTCGTCGCGGAAGCAGATGGCGATCTGGTAGTAGCGGTCGAAGCCCGCGACCATCGTGAGCTGCTTGAGGAGCTGCGGGCTCTGGGGGAGCGCGAAGAACTTCCCCTTGTGCAGCCGGCTCGGGACGACGAAGTCTCGGGCTCCCTCCGGGGTCGGCTTGAAGAGGATCGGCGTCTGGATGTCGAGGAAGCCGGCGGCCTCCATCTCCTGCCGGATGACGGAGACCATCCTCGCGCGCAGGCGGAGGTTGCGCTGGAGCCGCTCCCGACGCAGGTCGAGCCAGCGGTAGCGAAGACGGAGCGTCTCATCCACCCCTTCCTCGTCGAGCTGGAAGGGGAGTGGCGTCGAGCGCGAGACGATCTCGAGCTCGTCGACGTGGACCTCGACCTCGCCGGTCTCGAGCCTCGGGTTCACCGTCTCGGGCGAGCGCGCGACGACCTCGCCGCGCGCGCGGAGCACGTACTCGTTGCGCACGTCCTTCGCGACCTCGGCTGCGTGAGGCGAGCGCTCGGGGTTGACGACGAGCTGGACGCGTCCGGTGCGATCGCGCAGGTCGATGAAGACGAGACCTCCGTGGTCGCGCCGCCGCGCGGCCCAGCCGGCGAGCGTGACCACCCTCCCCGCATCTCGAAGCCGCGGCTCCCCGCACATGGCGTCGCGCCAGCTCACGGGAGACGCTCCAGGACCTCCTCGAGGGCGACCTCCTCGTCCGGTCGGCCCGAGCGCCGGAGGGATGCGCCCTCCGCGCCGACGACGACGACCGTCTCCGCGCCGAGCTTGCGGGCGTGCCCAAGCTGGCCCTTCAGCGACCGTCCTGCGTAGTCGGTGTCGCAGGAGACGCCACGCGCGCGCAGCTCGCCGAGCC
>JAVQXS010000243.1:0-3183 GCA_033578065.1 Thermoleophilia bacterium | reverse complement strand
AACCAGGGGAGCGTGAGATCGAGCGACAGCGCGGAGATCGAGATCCGTCGCGGGCCGGCGCAGGAGCGGGCCGCGGACTTGCCCTTGCCGACGTTCGACCAGACGATGCTCGAGTCGTCGAAGGAGCGGCTCGTCGCGAGCCGGAACTCGTAGCAGGACGCCGAGCGCACCGGGTTCCACGCGAAGGCCGGGGTGCGCGAGAAGACGTGCCGGACGGGCTCGGTCGGTCGCAGCTCGAACCCGCGCAGACCCGTGGGCGCCCCTGGAGCGCCGACGGCCGCGCTCGCGCCGAGGGCGAGCGTCACGAGGAGCGCGAGCGTGAGGGGAGGCCGGGCCGCAGGCATCGCTCCCTGTGTCGGCACGGAGAGCGCTGCGCTTTAGCCGCGCGCCGGGCCGCCCACCAGCTCGCCCCGCGTCCAATCTCTCGGACGCTCAGTCGAGCTGGAGGTAGAGGAAGGCGACGAGGAACGTCCCGAGGAAGAGGAGCCAGAAGAGCCCGAAGAGCGCCCAGCCGAAGCGGAGGTTCCTGCGCGTGAGCTCGGGATCGACCATCAGACGAGGAGCGGGTCGAGCGCCGCCGCGACGAAGAGCAGCGCGAGGTAGAGGAGGGAGTAGTGGAAGAGCGCGCTCGCCCGCTCCCGCGAGAGGTCCCGGCGAAGGAGCACGGAGAGCGCGAGCAGGATCGCCCCGAGGACGACGGCAGCCCCGGTGTAGAGCGGGCCGAGCGAGACGCCGACCGCGACGGAGAAGGCGACGAGCGCGACGGAGTAGAGGAGGATCTGCCGCGCCGTCTCGCGATCGCCGCGCACGACGGGGAGCATGGGCACGCCCGCCGCCGCGTACGCCTTCTTGATGACGAGCGCGAGCGCCCAGAAGTGCGGCGGCGTCCAGAGGAAGACGAGGAGGGCGAGCCAGAGCGCTGGGAGCGCGAGGCGACCGGTCGCCGCTGCGTAGCCGACGAGCGGGGGCACCGCGCCTGCGGCGCCGCCGATGACGATGTTCTGGGGTGTCGTCCGCTTGAGCCACCGGGTGTAGACGAGGACGTAGAAGGCGTTCCCGGCGAGGGCGAGGAGCGCGGTGAGGAGGTTCACGCGGGAGGCGAGGAGCGCGAAGGAGAGGGCGGAGAGGACGAGGCCGAACTCGAGCGCCTGGGCGGGGCTCACGCGCCCTGCCGCGACCGGGCGCGACGCCGTCCGTGCTCCCATCAGCCGATCGAGGTCTCGGTCGAGGACGTGGTTGAGCGCCGAGGCGCCACCGCAGGCGAGGCCGAGCCCGACCATCGTCACCACGAGGAGGTCGAGCGCCGGCACGCCCTGCGCGCCGACGACCATCCCCGCCGCTCCCGTGAGCAGGAGGAGCGCCATGATCCGGGGCTTCGTGAGCGTGAGGTAGTCGCGCGCGGCGGCGAGGGCCGTCGGGGTGCCGCGCAGCGCTGCGGCAGCACACGCGAGGGAGGCGCCGAGCGCAGCACCCGCCGCGAGGACGTGCGCCGCGAGGCTCCAGCGTGCGCCGCCCGTCCATGCGGCGAGTCCCCCGAGGACGATCGCGAGGACGAGGAGCGCGACTGCCGTCGACGCCCGCCTGCGGAGCTGCGGGTAGGCGAAGCGCGCCGCGAGCGCGTTCGCCACGAGGAGTGGCAGAGCGACGAGCGTCAGCCCCCAGTGCGTCGTCCGCAGCTCGAGCACCGCGCTCGTGACGACGAGGCCGGTCGCGACGGAAGCCGCGACGGTCGAGGCGCGGAGGACCCAGCCCGGGGTCGCGAGCTCAGAGGGCACCGCGCGCTCCTCGTCCCTCGCGGAGTCGCCGACGGAGGTCGTACAGCGGCCGTGCGCTCGTCACGTAGGGAACGTCGTCGAAGTTGTAGGGAGGGGGCGGCGAGGTCGTGTACCACTCGAGCGTGTACCCCTGCCAGGGATCGTTCCCGACCCGCGGGCCGCTCCGCGAGATGAGGACGTTCACGACGAAGACGAGGATCGCAACGCCCATGATCCAGGAGCCGACGGTCGAGAGGAGGTTGTAGCCCTCCCAGCTCTCGTTCGCGTACGTCGCGACGCGCCGCGGCATTCCCTCGAGCCCGAGGAGGTGCTGGGGGAAGAAGGTGACGTTGAAGCCGACGAAGAGGAGCCAGAAGGTGAGCTTGCCGAGCCGCTCGTCGAGCATGCGCCCGAACAGCTTCGGCCACCAGTAGTGGAGGCCGGCGAAGATCGCGAAGACGACGCCGCCGAAGAGCGTGTAGTGGAAGTGCGCGACGACGAAGTACGAGTCGTGGAGCTGCCAGTCGATGGGGAACGCGGCGAGGTAGATCCCGGTGAGCCCCCCGATGACGAAGAGGGAGAGGAAGCCGAGCGCGAAGAGCATCGCCGAGTCGAAGGCGAGGTTCCCCCGCCAGAGCGTCGCGAGCCAGTTGAAGATCTTCATCCCGGTCGGGACGGCGATGACCATGGAGGCGATCATGAAGTACGCCTGGAGCGGGATGGGCAGCCCGACCGTGAACATGTGGTGCGCCCACACGAGCATCGAGAAGAAGCCGATGGCGACGGTCGAGAAGGCGATCGCCTTGTAGCCGAAGATCGGCTTGCGGGCGAAGACGGGGAGCACCTCGGAGATGATCCCGAACGCCGGCAGGACGATGACGTACACCTCGGGGTGCCCGAAGAACCAGAAGGCGTGCTGGTAGAGCACCGCGTTGCCGCCCTCGGCGGGGTTGAAGAAGCTCGTCTCGACCGTCCAGCCGGCGATGGAGAGGCCGCGGTCGAGGAGGAGCATCGTGAGGGCCGCCGACAGGACCGGGAGGACGGCCATGAGGAGCCAGGCGTAGATGTAGATCGACCACACGAAGAGCGGCATCCTCGTCCACGTCATCCCCCGCGCGCGCAGGTTGTGGATCGTGACGAGGAAGTTGATCGCCCCTGCGATCGAGGAGGCGGTGAGGAGGTGGATGGCGAGGATCCAGAGGTCCTGCCCGTGGCCCGGCGTCTGCTCGGCGAGCGGCGGGTACGCCGTCCACCCCGCCTGGGCCGCCCCGCCATCCGAGAAGAAGGAGAGCATGAGCACCGCGCCGCCGAAGACGAAGAGCCAGTAGGAGAGCGCGTTCAGGCGCGGGAAGGCCATGTCCGCAGCTCCGATCATGAGCGGGACGAGGTAGTTGCCGAAGCCGGCGAGGATGGGGACGCCGACGAGGAA
>JAVQXS010000242.1:0-3198 GCA_033578065.1 Thermoleophilia bacterium | reverse complement strand
GAGCTGCTGCTCGGCGATGTACATCTCGAAGAACCGCTCGGGGTGCGCCTGAGCGAACACCTCGGCGAAGGTCGAGTTCGAGACCTCGCCGTCGAGCGCGACGACGTCGCCCCGAGCCGCCCCCAACGCAGCGAGCGCCTCCCCGTACGCCTGACGCGTCGCGACACGCGAGCCGACCTCGTAGCGGGGGAGCTCGAGCGAGCCGCTCGGTCGCGCCCGCGGCACGAACGGCTCCGGCCTCGCCACCTCCACGCGGAGCGAGCGCGGCCCGCCGAGCTCCGCGATCGCGGCCTCGGGATCCGGAAGCGGCTTGCCGTGGAACCCATTCCGGTCCTCGACCGCTACGACGCCCCGCCCCTTCCGCGTCCGCGCGAGGACGACGGTCGGGCGCCCCGCGGTCGCGATCGCCTCCGCGTACGCCCGGTCGATCGCCTCGACCTCGTGGCCGTCGATGGCGATCGCGTGCCAGCCGAAGGCGCGCGCCCGCTCGGCGTACGCATCGAGGTTCCAGCCGAGCATCGTCTCCCCGCGCTGGCCGAGCCGATTCACGTCGACGATCGCCGTGAGGTTGTCGAGCCCCTCGTGGGCCGCGTGCTCGAACGCCTCCCACACCGACCCCTCGGCGAGCTCGCTGTCGCCACAGAGGACCCACACCCGGCACGGCGACTGCTCGAGCCGAGCGGCGGCGAGCGCCATGCCGACGGCGATGGGAAGGCCCTGTCCGAGCGAGCCGGTGGCGACGTCGACCCAGGGCAGCGCGGGGGTCGGGTGGCCCTCGAGCGGGCTTCCGTGCCGACGGTAGGTGGCGAGGTCCTCCTCGGAGAGGACGCCCGCGGCGCGGTAGATCGCGTACAGGAGGACGGACGCGTGCCCCTTCGAGAGGACGAGCCGGTCGTTCGCGGGATTCTTCGGGTCGTCGAAGTCGTAGCGCAGGTAGCCGTCGACGAGGACGGCGGCGAGCTCGGCAGCGGACATCGCTGAGGTCGGGTGACCCGACCCCGCGGCGGAGGTCATCCGCACCGCGTCCACGCGGAACTGCTGGGCCAGCTCGCGCCTCCGCTCCGCCCGGGTCATCGGCGGCACTCTACAGCGCCGCCTGCGACCGCCCGCGGGAGGGGTACCCTGCCTCTATGCCATCGACGCGCCTGCACGAGCTCGCCGCCCGCGGGGTGAGTCCCTGGCTCGACTCGCTCTCGCGCGAGCTCCTCGAGACGGGGCTCCTGCGCCAGCTCGTCGAGGAGGACGGGATCGTCGGGGTCACCTCGAACCCGACGATCTTCGAGCAGGCGCTCTCCCGCGGCGGCTGGTACGACGAGCAGCTCCGCGAGGCGCTCGAGCGCCACGAGGACGCGAAGGAGGTCTTCCTCGAGCTCGCGGTCGAGGACGTCCGCCGCGCCTGCGATCTTCTCGAGCCCGTCCACGAGCGGAGCGGAGGGCGCGACGGCTACGTGTCCCTCGAGGTCGACCCCGAGCTCGCCTACGACCGCGAGGCGACGGTCGAGGAGGCAGTCCGGCTCCACGAGCTCGTCGCCCGGCCGAACCTCCTCGTGAAGATCCCTGCCACGATCCCTGGCCTCGGCGCGATCCAGGACTGCATCGCAGCGGGGCGCTCGATCAACGTCACCCTCATCTTCTCGCTCCGTCGCCACGGAGAGGTGATCGAGGCGTACCTCCGCGGCCTCGAGCAGCTCGTCGACGCCGGAGGCGATCCATCGTCGGTCGCGTCGGTGGCGAGCTTCTTCGTCTCACGCGTCGACACGGAGACCGACCGCCGCCTCGCCGAGGCCGGGCGGGAGGATCTCCAGGGTCGGCTCGCGGTCGCGAACGCGAAGCTCGCCTACGAGCAGTACCGCGAGCGCTTCTCGGGAGAGCGTTGGGAGCGGCTCGCTGCCGCCGGCGCACGCACGCAGCGCTGCCTCTGGGCCTCGACCTCGACGAAGAACCCCGCCTACCGCGACGTCCTCTACGTCGAGGAGCTCATCGGCCCGGAGACGGTGAGCACGATGCCGCTCGAGACGATCCTCGCCTTCCAGGACCACGGCGTCGTCGCCGACACCCTCGAGCGAGAGGTCGATGAGGCGCGCGCGCTCCTCGCCGAGCTCGCGGAGGCGGGCATCGACTACGACGACGTCGTGGAGACGCTCGAGCGCGAGGGGGTCGAGCGCTTCGAGGCGTCCTTCCGCTCCCTGCTCGCGGGGATCGAGGCGAAGCGGACCGAGCTCGTCGCCTGAGACGAGCGCGCGGGTTGGGCCTACGCGCGCGCGCCGACGCTCGCGAGGAGCGCGTCGTGGAGGCGACCGTTCGAGCTGATCGCCGTCCCGCCGTCGATCCGACGCTCGCCTGCGAAGTCCGTGAAGCGCCCGCCCGCCTCCTCGACGAGGACCTGGAGGGCGGCGAGGTCCCACTCCTCGACCCCCGTCGTCTCCACGGCTCCATCGACCGCGCCCTCGGCGACGAGCACGTGCGCCCAGAAGTCGCCGAACCCGCGGGCGTGCCAGGCCTGTCGCGCGATCGGCGGCAGCTCGTCGTCGCACGCGAAGGAGAGGACCGCGTCCTCGATGCGCGCGACGCGCGAGACGCGGATCGCCTCCCAGTCGGCGTAGGCGCCCGCCCCGCGCTCCGCCCACCACCGCCGCCGGAGCGCGGGGGCGGAGACGACACCGAGCCGCACGGCGCCCTCCTCCTCGAGGGCGAGGAGCGTCGCCCACACGGGGATGCCACGGGTGAAGTTCCGCGTCCCGTCGATGGGGTCGAGGATCCACCGCCTCGCGCCGGCGCCGCTCGCCCCCTGCTCCTCGCCGAGGACGGCGTCCTGGGGACGCTCGCGGGCGAGGACGCGACGCACCTCCGCTTCGACCGCCCGGTCTGCCTCCGTCACCGGGGTGAGATCGGGCTTCGTCTCCACGGGGAGCCGCGCGCGGAACGCGGGCAAGGCGATCGCGTCCGCAGCGTCGGCGAGCCGGAGCGCGAGCTCGAGGTCAGGGCTCATGGACCCCGACCCTAGCGGCGCGCGCCAACTCAGCCGCGGGAGATCCGAAAGCGCGGGGAGACGACCCGCACGGCCGCCGGCTGCGACCACGTCATCGCCGGCGTCCCGACCTGGGCGGGGTTGAGACCCCGGACGCGGTAGTGCCAGAGGCCCGGCTTGAGGTTGAGGACGGCCGAGGTCGCGTACGTCCGCTTCGAGCCCGCGACCCG
>JAVQXS010000241.1:0-3239 GCA_033578065.1 Thermoleophilia bacterium | reverse complement strand
GAGAGCGGGACCACCTCGACCTCCGCGCCGGGCAATGCGAGCGCTGGCGGCGCGGGAGCCGGGGCGCCCTCGGCCGCCGCCTTCTCGACGTCCTCGGCGACGATGCGCCCCTCGGGGCCCGTGCCGACGACAGCCGCGAGCTCGATGCCCCGCTCTCGGGCGATCCGCCGCGCGAGCGGGCTCGCCTTCACCCGCCCTAGCCCCGCGGCTGCGGCCGGAGCGGTCGCCTCGGGCTGCACCTGCTCGTCGCCGGTGGCTCGCACCTGCCGCGCGTCCGCCGTCGCGACCGTCCTGTCGCCCTCGCCGGACGGAGCGGCTTCAGGGAGCAGCGCCGAGACGTCCTCGCCCTCGGCGCCGATGACGCCGATGAGCGTCCCCACTCGGACCTCTCCCTCGGGGACGAGGATGTGAAGGAGCGTGCCGTCCGCCTCCGCCTCCACCTCCTGGGTGACCTTGTCCGTGTCGAGCTCGTAGAGCGGCTCGCCCTTCACGACCTGGTCGCCGACCTGCTTGAGCCAGCGGACGATCGTCCCCGACTCCATGCCCTGGCCGAGCCGCGGCAGCTTCACCTCGACGGCCACGGCCTACCCCCGCGCGACCGTACGCCGGATCGCTTCGTACACGTCCTCCGCGTGCGGGACGACGTATCGCTCCATCACCGGCGCGAAGGGGAGCGGAGCGAACCTCGCGCCAACGCGCTCGATCGGCGCGTCGAGCCAGTCGAAGGCGCCATGCTGGATCACGGCGGCGAGCTCCGCGCCGAAGCCGCCGCGGGTGACCGCCTCGTGCGCGGTGACGCAGCGGGTCGTCTTCCGCACCGAGGCGACGATCGTCTCCTCGTCGAGCGGCAGGAGGGTGCGTGGGTCGACGACCTCGACGGAGATGCCGTCTCGCTCGGCTTCCTCGGCCGCAGCGAGCGCCTCGTGCAGGAGACGGCCGGTCGCGACGACGGTGACGTCCTCGCCCTCCCGGTGGACGCGCGCGCGTCCGAGGGGGATAGGCTCGAGCTCCTCGGGAACCTCGCCCTTGAGCGGGTACAGCGTCCGGTGCTCGAAGAAGAGCACGGGGTTGTCGTCGTAGATCGAGGACCACAGAAGCCCGCGGGCGTCCTCCGGCGTCGAGGGGAAGACGACCTTGAGGCCCGGCACGTGCACGAACCACGCCTCGAGCTGCTGCGCGTGCTGCGCGCCCGGCGACCAGCCGGCTCCGCCCTGCGTCCGCACCGTGAGCGGTACCTTCACCTGACCGCCGGACATCGTGCGGTGCTTCGCCGCCTGGTTGACGAGCTGCTCCATCGAGAGCGTGAGGAAGTCCTCGTACATGATCTCGACGACGGGCCGCAAGCCCTGGATCGCGGCTCCGATGCCGCTCCCGACGATCGCCATCTCGGAGATCGGGGTGTTCCGCACCCGCTCCGGGCCGAACTCCTCGAGCAGCCCCTGCGTCACCCCCATCGACCCGCCCATCTCCGCGATGTCCTCACCCATGAGGAAGACGCGCTCGTCCGCGCGCAGCGCGCGGCGGAGGGCGTCGCGCACCGCCTCCCGGTAGGTGAGCTCAGGCATAGACGTAGCGGAGGGCGTCCTCGGGTCGCGGGTCGGTCCCAGCGCGCGCGAAGGCGACCGCCGCCTCCACCTCGGCGCGGACAGCCGCGTCGAGCTCCGCGAGCTCGTCGTCCGAGAGCTCGAGTCGGGCGCGGAGGAGCTCGATGGGATCCTTCGTCGCGCGCTCGCGAGCCAGCTCCTCCTTGTCCCGGTACACCTGAGGGTCGCCGACGTAGTGGCCGGCGAGGCGGTACGTGCGCAGGTGGAGGAGGACGGGGCCGCGTCCCGCGAGCGCGTGCTCCCGGGCGGCGAGCGCCGCAAGGTGCACGGCCTCCACGTCCTGACCGTCGGCCTCGATGAGCTTCATCCCGTACGCGAGCGCGCGCTTCCCGAGCTCGTCCACCGGGAGCGGGAGCTGCTGACTCGCGGGCGTGGACTCGGCCCAGCCGTTGTTCTCGAGCACGAAGACCGCCGGAAGCCTCCAGAGCTGCGCGAGGTTCAGGGACTCGTGGAAGGTGCCCGTGTTCGTCGCCCCATCGCCGAAGAAGGCGACCGCGACGCGGCGCTCGCCGCGCATCCGGAAGGCGAGCGCTGCGCCGACGATCGCAGGGATCCCACCCGCGACGACCGCGTTCGCGCCGAGGTTGCCGACCTCGAGGTCGTAGAGGTGCATCGAGCCGCCGAAGCCACGAGAGCAGCCCTCCACCTTCCCGTAGAGCTCGGCCATGATCCGCTCGATCGGCGTCCCCTTCGCGATCGCGTGCCCGTGCGCGCGGTGGGTCGAGGCGATGACGTCGTCACGGGCAAGCGCGGCGCACACGCCCGTCGCCACCGCCTCCTGTCCGATCGCGACGTGGAGGAAGCCGGGCAGCTCCCCAGCCCGGAACAGCTCCTCGACCTTCTCCTCGAAGCGGCGGATGAGGAGCATCTCGCGGAAGAAGCCTCGGAGGACGTCGACCGATACTCGGTGACCGCCCGGCTCCGCCCGCTCCTCGACCGTCGTCATCGAAAGGCCATTATGCTGGTCGGCCGATGCGCGCCGTCGAGCAGTGGGAGAGGATCGAGGCCGAGCTTCCGGAGGGATGGGGCGAGGTCGAGCTCTCCTTCCGACCCGAGGGATCGCCCGAAGAGGCGGCGGCGGCGCTCCTCGGGCTGCGACCTGGGCGCGTCGGAGATGAGCTCCGGCTCCACGTGCGCCGCGACCGCGGGGAGGCGACGATGCTCCGCACCCTCCTCAGACGCCTCGACGAGAGGCGGATCTGGGGGACGCTCGTCCTCGTCCGCGCGAGCGAGCGGGACGCCGAGGGGTCGCCGAGGCGGAGCCGCGCGTCGCTCGCCGAGAGCTGGGATCGAGAGCTCTCCCTCCTCCCCGCTGACTCGCGCGACCTCCTCTGCGAGCTCGCGCTCGACTCGGGGGCGCTCCTCCCTCGCGCTGCGCTCCTCGGCGCTCCCCTCAATCCGACGCGGAGCCCGGACGCGCTCGCGCTGCGCTTCCGCGCCTCGCGGGGCGACGGCTACGGGACCGCCACCTCGATGGTGCGGCGCTGCCTCGAGCGCATGGACGCGGAGGGGATCACCGGCCGGGTGCGCATCCTCAGCGCGCTCGCAGGCACGGACAACGTCGGCACGCAGGGGCCCGTCTGGCGGATCGCCGGCAAGAGCGTCTGACGAGCGGGCCGCTGCCCTCCCTCGCGC
>JAVQXS010000240.1:0-3248 GCA_033578065.1 Thermoleophilia bacterium | reverse complement strand
GCGTGTAGCAGCCGTTCGCGTCCGCGAGCAGGGCAACCTCGTCGTCGAGCGCGGAGCGCACCGCGCGCACGAGCTCCGCCGTGCGTCCGGGCCACTCGTCCTCGTCGCGGCCGCCTTCCTTCCCGACCCGGACCTTGAACGCGTCGATGCCGTGGCGCTCGCGGAGGCGAGCGAGACGCCGCGCCTCCTCCGCGGGAGCGATGTCCCGGCGCATGCTCGAGCCGTAGACGCGAAGCGGCCGCGGCCGTCCGCCGAGGAGCTCGCAGACGCTCTTCCCCTCGACGCGTCCGCGCAGGTCCCAGAGGGCGGTGTCGAGCCCGGCGAGGGCGCGGAGGAGGTGGGAGCCGAGGAACTTCCCCTCGCGCTCGGGGATCTCGTCCGAGAGCGCCTCCGGTTCGAGCGCGTCCCGTCCGAGCGCATGCGGGGCGACCTGCCGGTGGAGGATGCGGGCGGTGAGATCTGCGTGGTAGGGCGCCACCTGCCCCCACCCCTCGACTCCCTCGTCCGTCCGCACGCGCACGAGCGTGACGTCCTCCGTCCCGAACGTCTCGATGGCGACGATCCTCACCGGGGGGTCGGGCAGACGACCGTCCGCAGCGCATCGCCCCGACGCGCCTCGGCGAGCGCATCGTTGATCCGCTCGAGCGGGTAGCGGTCGCCGACGAGCTCGTCGAGCGCGAGCCGCCCCTCCTCGTAGAGGCGGACGAGCCGCTCGATCGCATCTGCGAGCGGCCCCGAGCCGGAGCCGATCTTATGCCCCACGAGCGTCACGTCGTCGTGGACGAGGGCGACGGCCTCGACGGCGAAGCGCTCCCCTGAGCGGGGCATGCCGACGACGGCGACGACGCCGCCCCGGCGTACGGCCCGGAGCGCCTCCTCGACGAGCTCCGTCCGACCGACGGTGACGACGACGACATCGGCGCCCCGGCCTTCGGTGAGGGCGCGCACGGCCTCCGCGAGGCCGGTCGGTGGCTCGAGGACGTGGGTCGCGCCGAGCCTGCGGGCCGCGCCCCGCCTCGTGGGCAGGGGATCGACGGCGACGATGGGCTCGGCGCCCGCGATCGCCGCACCCTGCACGACGTTGAGGCCGACCCCGCCCGCGCCGATGACGACGACGCTCGAGCCCGCGGGCACGCGGACCTTGTCGAGCACGACGCCGACACCCGTGAGCACGCCGCAGGCGAGGAGCGAAGCGGCCTCGAGCGAGAGCCCTCGAGGGATGGGCGCGACCTGGGACTCGTGGACGAGCGCCTCCTCGGCGAAGGCGCCGGTCCCCATCGGTCGGGCGATCGCCTCCCCGGCGACCGTCCGCAGGCGCGGGCCGCTCTCGTCGTCCCCGGGCGCCTCGCACAGGTGCTCGAGCCCCCGCGTGCAGAAGAAGCACCCGCCGCACGAGCGGAGCAGGCTCACGACGACGCGGTCGCCGGGACGGATGGTCGTGACGGCCTCGCCGCACTCGAGGACGATCCCCGCCGCCTCGTGCCCGTAGACGGCGGGGAGCTCTCCGCCCCAGGAGCCAGCCGCGAAGGCGAGGTCGCTCCCGCAGATCGCGCAGGCAGCGACCTCGACGCGCACCTCCCGGCCCCGAGGAGGATCGAGGACGACCTCCTCGATCTCGAAGGGCGCGCCGAAGGCGCGACAGACCGCCGCCCTCACGGCGCGGGAAGCGGCGGGAAGCGCGAGCGCTCGTCGCGCTCGGCCACCCCCATCGTGTTGCGCGTGTAGAGGAGGCTCGCCGGCCGGAGCGGCTGGTAGTCCCACGGGTGAACCGCTCCCAGCCCGAGAGCTCGGAAGACCGCGAGCCGCGCCCGCTGGCTCTCCCGCACGGCTCGGTCGATCGCCTCGAAGTCCCACCGAGCCTGCACCTCGGCCCGCAGCTCGCTGACGAGAGGGGCGTGCTCCGGCTCGGCAGCGACGTTGCGGAGCTCGAGGGGATCGGTCGTGAGGTCGAAGAGCTGGTCGGGGTCGGTCGGTGTGTGGATGAGCTTCCAGCGCCCACGTCGGATCATCACCATCGGCGCGAGTGCACCCTCTGCGAGGTACTCGCCGACCACGGTTGCCTCCGGATCGTCGGGGCGCCCCTCGAGCAGGGGGACGAGGCTCCTCCCGTCGACGGGGCGCGGAAGGTCCTCCGAGAGGCCGGGTCGCGCGAGGTCCGCGAGCGTGGGAGCGAGGTCGGCGAGCGAGACCGGCTGACGGACGCGACGAGGCCGGTACCGGGCGGGGGCACGGACGATGAGGGGCACGCGCGCCGCGTGCTCGCGGAACGACATCTTGTAGAAGAGCCCGTGCTCGCCGAGGGAGTCACCGTGGTCGGAGGTGAAGATGACGATCCCCTCCCGTGCGAGCCCGCACGTCTCGAACGTCGCGAGCACCTCGCCGATCCGCTCGTCGACGTAGGCGAGGCTCGCGTAGTAGCCGTGACGGGCGGCACGGACGTCGTCTTCGGTGATCTCGACCTCGTCCATGGCGCAGACGCGTCGGAGGCGGCGCGCATGGGGATCGAGGTCGGCCTCGCCCGGCGCAGGTGCCGCCGGGAGGTCGATCTCCTCGTCGCGGAAGAGGTCCCAGTAGCGCTGGCGGGCGACGTACGGGTCGTGAGGGTGGCTGAAGGAGACGCAGAGGAGCAAGGGCGTCTCCGGCTCGTAGCGAGCGTGGTCGTACAGGCGGCGGACGGCGTGGAAGGCGACCTCGTCGTCGAACTCGAGCTGGTTCGTCATCTCGGCGACGCCCGCCTGCTTCACCGAGCTCAGGTCGTGGTACCACCACGCGATCCGCTCCTCCGGACGACTCCAGTCCGGCGTCCAGCCGAAGTCCGCGGGGTAGATGTCGGTCGTGAGCCGCTCCTCGAACCCGTGGAGCTGATCCGGCCCGACGAAGTGCATCTTCCCGACGAGACAGGTCCGGTAGCCCTCGAGCCGGAGCACGTGGGCGAAGGTCGGAATCCAGGCCGGAAGCTCGGCGGCGTTGTCGTACACGCCCGTCCGCGTCGGGAGCGATCCGGTCGCGAGCACGGCTCGGGCGGGAGCGCAGAGCGGACTCGGGCAGTACGCCTGCTCGAAGAGGACGCCCTCCTCCGCCAGTCGATCGAGCACCGGCGTCCTCGTCACGCGATGGCCGTACGAGCGGAGGAAGAGCGCCGAGAGCTGGTCGACGATGACGAGGAGGATGTGGGGGCGTCCCGCGCCCATGGCGCCGCGAGGCTAGCAGCGGGGCTCGGGGTCGTTGATCGCGCTCGGTGGACGCCG
>JAVQXS010000239.1:0-3252 GCA_033578065.1 Thermoleophilia bacterium | reverse complement strand
CGCGGCGTCCTCCGCAGCCCGCCGCAGATCATCGATGCTCGGGCCCCCGGTGGAGCTCGGCTGGGGGCGGCCGCGGACGGCACGGAGCTCGGCTGCGAGTCGATCGCGGAGCCGAGCGGCCGACTCCGCCCGAACCCCGAGGCGCTCGCCTCCAGACTGGAGCCGGTAGAGGGCGGACACCGCCGCCTCGCGCCTCCCCGCCGCGTCGGAGAGCTCCTCCTCCGCCCGGGAGCGCTCGGCGAGCAGGGACTCGAGGCGAGACGTCGCCTCGTCTCGCGCGAGCGCCGCCGCGTCACGTCGTGCCTCCTCCTTCGCGTGGCGCTCCTCGGCGTCGGCGAGGTCGAGCTCGGCGATGCGCGCGCGGAGCCCGGCGATCTCGCGCCCGAGCCTCTCGGCCCGCTCGGCGGCTGTCGCTTGCAGCGCGAGCGGGCGAAGGCGCCGACGCACCTCCTCCTCGACGTCGCGCGCTCGCTCGACCTGGGCCGCGACCCGCTGGAGCTTGAGCTCGGCACGGTGGCGCCGTCGCTTGAACTTCCCGAGGCCCGCGGCCTCCTCGATCATCGCGCGGCGCTCCTCGGGCCTCGAGGCGAGCACCTGCTCGACGCGGCCCTGACCGACGATCGAGTGCATCGCCGAGCCGAGCCCGACGTCCGCGAGCAGCTCGACGAGGTCCGTGCGCCGCACCGGCACGCGGTTCACGAGGTACTGCCCCTCCCCACCCCGCACGAGTCGCCGCATGATCGAGACCTCGCTGTAGTCGAGCTCAGGCCAGCCCCCGTCCTCGTTGTCGAAGACGAGCTCGACCTCGCAGTGCGCCGCCGGCTTGCGGTCGCCGCCGCCTGCGAAGAGGACGTCGTCCGGCTTCTCCGCGCGGAGCTCGGAGGGCGTAAGCGATCCGGCCGCCCAGACGACGGCGTCCACGATGTTCGACTTCCCGGAGCCGTTCGGACCGACGACGACGGTGACCCCGGGCTCGAGGACGAGCTCGAGGGGATCGGGGAACGACTTGAAGCCCCGAACGCGGATCGTCTTCAGGTGCACCGGCGCGCATTCTCCCGATGCGCGCGGACGGCGGAGCGCCCGACGAGGAACGCCCTCCTCGAGCTTTGCTCCGTCGAGCGAGGAGAGGACGACCTCGTCTCCGCGGCGCACGCTGCGCTCGAGCGCGGCCGGGGGAGGCAAAGCTCGCCCCACTGCCGGCGATCGCCCCGGCCATCAGAGCCGGTCGGGCGTGATCCCGAGCGCGTCGAGCGCCTGCGCCGCTGCTTCCTGCTCCGCTGCCTTCTTCGTCGAGCCGCGCCCGATTCCGAGCTGGGCACCCCCCACGTGGGCGGCGCAGATGAAGCGGCGATCGTGCGGTGGCCCCTCGACCTCGACCACCGTGTAGCGCACCTGCTTGCCGGAGCGCGCGAGCGCCTCCTGGAGCTCCGTCTTGTAGTCGACGTGGCTCGACCGCGCGTACTCGATGTTCCTCGAGAAGGCGTCCACGATCGCTCCTTCGATGCGCTCGAAGCCGTGCTCGAGGTAGAGGGCGGCGATCGCCGCCTCGAGCACCGCCGCGAGGACGTTCGTGCTCCGCGCGATGCGCTTCGCCTCGTCCCGCGAGCCACCCGCCGCGTACTCGAGGAGGCGCTCCCCGAGCCCGAGCTCGCGGGCGACCGTCGCGCAGCTCTGCCGCGAGACAACGTGCGCCCGGATCTTCGCGAGGCGTCCCTCGGAGGCGTCGGGGAAGCGGTCGTAGACGGCGCGGGCGATCGCGAGCTCGAGGACGCTGTCGCCGAGGAACTCGAGTCGCTCGTACGAGCTCGCGCGCTCGTCCGCCCACGAGGGGTGCGCAAACACCTGCTCGGCGAGGTGCGGGGGTAGCTCCTCGATGAGCCGCCCGAGCTCGCCTGCGCCCGGCTCCCCGGACAGCTCAGCCCTGGTGCTCGAGGACGTAGTCGATCGCCTTGCCCACCGTCGTGAGCTTGCGGGCGTCCTCGTCGGGAATCTTGATCCCGAACTGGTCCTCGAGATCCATCACGACCTCGACGAGATCGAGCGAGTCCGCCCCGAGATCCTCCTCGAACGAGGCGTCCTCGGTGATCTCGCTCTCGTCGATGCCGAGCTTCTCGCTCAGCTCGCTCTTCAACTGCTCGAGGATCTGCTCACGCGTGTAGGCCACCTGGAAACCTCACTTGTCGTCCACCGTCAACGTCGGGCGCGCGGATGCTAACACGTCCTCCGCGAGGCGCCGCTCGAGGCGCTCGACGATCTTGTGCTCGGCGCCGCGTGCCGCGAGCCGCACCGCGTTCGCGATCGCGACGCGCGAGCTCGCGCCGTGGGCGATGACGACGAGCCCTCGGAGCCCGAGGAGGTAGGCGCCGCCGTACGCCTCGGGGTCGAGGCGCGACCGGATGCGTCCGACCGCGGGCCGAACGAGGAGGCCGCCGAGCCTCCCCCGGAGCGAGCCCCGAAGCTCGTCGCGCAGCTCCCCGAGGAGGGAGCGGATCGTCCCTTCGAGCGTCTTCAGAGCGACGTTGCCGGTGAAGCCGTCGCAGACGACGACGTCCGCGGCCCCCTCGAGCAACGAGCGCCCCTCCTCGTTGCCGACGAAGCGCAACGCGCTCCCTCGCAGGAGCGCGTGCGCGGCGAGCGTGAGCTGGCTTCCCTTCTCGTCCTCCTCCCCGATCGAGAGGAGCGCCACCTCGGGCTCACGCACGTCGAGCACCTCCTGCGCGAAGAGGGCGCCCATGTGCGCGAACTGGAAGAGGTGCTCCGGGCGCGCGTCCGCGTTCGCTCCCGCGTCGATGAGGACGGTCGGGCCTCGTCGGGAGGGGATGACGACCGCGATCCCGGGCCGCAGCACGCCGGGGAGACGGCCGAGGTGGAGGAGCGCCGCGGCGAGCATCGCCCCCGTGCTCCCCGCGGAGACGACCGCGTCCGCATGCCCTTCCGCGACCGCGCGCACCGCGCGCACGAGCGACGACCCTGGCTTCGTCCGCACCGCCTCGACCGGATGCTCGTCCATCCCGATCGCGTCCTCGGTCGGGACGAGCTCGAGCCCGTACGTCTCGAGCTCGGCGGGGCCGTAGAGGACAGGCGTCACCTCCTCGCTCGCCGCGAGCGCCGCGCCGGCGACGATCTCGACCGGGGCGCGGTCGCCCCCGAGAGCGTCGACCGCGACGCGCGTCATCGCGAGCTACGGCGCCGGAATCCGGAGCGGCTCGATCTCGCGCCCCTTGTACGTCTTGCAGCTCGGGCAGACGCGAT
>JAVQXS010000238.1:0-3268 GCA_033578065.1 Thermoleophilia bacterium | reverse complement strand
CGAGCGCTGCAGGAGGCGATCGCACCTGCGGTCGAACGTCGCGTGCCCGGGGTCGAGGTGCTCGCAGTCGAGCTCCTCTCGCCGAGTCGGTTCTGCGTCTACATCGACCACCCGGACGGCGTCGACCACGCGCTCTGCGAGCGCGTGACGCTCGCGCTCGACGAGTACCGAGCGCAGTACACGATCGACGTCTCCTCGCCCGGCCCCGACCGACCTCTGCGCACGCGCGCGCACTTCGCCGCCGTCGTCGGTCGGGAGGTCCGCCTGCGGGCGGAGGGGCTCGGTCCGCGACGTGTCCGGGGTCGAGTCCTCGATGCCGCCGAGCGACACCTCCTGCTTGCCGTGGTCGGCGACGACGAGCCGCTGCGCATCCCGTACGACGCGATCGTGCGGGCGAATCTCATCGACGAGGGGTGGTGAGCATGAGCCAGGAGATCATCGAGGGCATCCGCGCGATCGAGAAGGAGAAGGGCATCGAGGAAGGCGTCCTCATCGCCGCGCTCGAGGATGCGCTCCTCGCCGCGTACAAGAAGACGCCTGGCGCGAGTCGCCACGCGGAGGTGCGCCTCGACCCTGAGGGCGAGTTCCGCGTGTACGCGATCGAGATCCCGGAGGAGATCGAGCGCGAGCTCATCGAGGCTGCGCGCGAGGCGCGGATCGCCGAGCTCGAGCGGATCGAGGAGGAGACCGGGGAGCTCCAGCACACGTTCGTCTCCGACGACGATCTCGAGCTCGACTGGTCGCAGGTGCCGGAGGACAGGATCGTCCGCACCGACGTCACGCCGGAGGACTTCGGTCGCATCGCGGCCCAGACGGCGAAGCAGGTGATCCAGGCGCGGATCCGGGAGGCGGAGCGGGCGCTCATGTACGAGGAGTACGTCGACCGCCAGGGCGAGGTCGTGACCGGGATCGTCCAGCAGGCGGGAGACCGCAACAACGTCCTCGTCGATCTCGGCCGCGTCGAGGCGCTCCTGCCCCGCTCCGAGCAGGTCGAGGGCGAGCGCTACGAGCAGGGAAGCAGGATCAAGGCCGTGATCGCCGAGGTGCGCTCGGGGACGAAGGGGCCGCAGGTGATCCTCTCGCGCCGTGACCCCGAGCTCATTCGCGCGCTCTTCGAGCTCGAGGTGCCCGAGATCGCGGACGGGATCGTCGAGATCCGCGGCGTGGCACGGGAGCCCGGCTACCGCTCGAAGATCGCGGTCGAGTCGCACATGCAGGGCGTCGACCCCGTCGGCGCGTGCGTCGGCCCCCGCGGCTCGCGCGTGCGGATGGTCGTCTCCGAGCTCCGCGGTGAGAAGATCGACATCATCCCCTGGAACACCGAGCCCGCGCGCTTCGTCGCGAAGGCGCTCTCGCCCGCCCGCGTGCGGGAGGTCTACATCGACGACGAGACGCGGGAGGCGATCGTCGTCGTCCCCGACGACCAGCTCGCGCTCGCGATCGGCAAGGATGGGTTGAACGCCCGCCTCGCGGCTCGCCTCACGGGCTGGAAGATCGACATCCAGTCGGAGACCGAGTTCGCCGAGGCGCAGGCGGAGGCTGCCTTCGCCGGCGAGGGCGACGAGGAGGAGGTCTCCGGCCGCTGCGCCGCCATCCTCTCGAACGGGAAGCGCTGCCCGAACGCCGCGCTCCCCGGGTCGCGCTACTGCGGCGTCCCCGCTCACCAGGCGCTCGCCAGCGCCGAGTCGGCGGCGGCTGAGGGGCCTGACGGAGGCGAGGCGAGCCCCCCCGCGGGGGGGGCGGGGGCGGGGGGGGGGGGCCCCCCGCCCGCCCCCCCCCCCCCCCCACCCCCCCCCCGGGGCCCCCCCCCCGCCCCCGCGGTGTCGGCGGCGGCGGAGGGTGTCGCCCCCGAGACGGCCGCGCGCCCCGAGCCCGCCCCGAGCGTCGGCCCCCAGGTCTCGGCCTCTGCCGAGGGCGCATCTCCGCCGGGCGAGGGAGCGGAGCGGCTCGGTCTCTAGACTTCGAGATCGATGGCCGAGGGGCGCAAGAGACCGAACCGACCGATCCGCCCGCGGGGCGCAGCTGCGGGGCGCAAGCGGCGCGTCGTCATCGAGGGCGGGGCGGCACGTGCCCCCACTCGCCAGGCGCGCGATCGCGGCGCGGCCGCGGCGCGCCACCAGATCGCCGCGCCGCCGAGCGGCCCGGTCACCGTCGAGTCCGGGGTGACCGTGAAGGACCTCTCGCAGGCGCTCGGCGTCCCCATGCCGGAGATCATCAAGATCCTCATGAGCCTCGGGGAGATGCGGACGGCGACCCAGTCGCTCTCCGACGAGGAGGTCGAGGTGATCGCCGCCGAGCTCGGCCGCGAGGTGACCATCAAGCACGCGGCCGAAGAGGAGCTTCCTCCCCTCGAGGTCGAGGACGCCGAGGAGGATCTCGAGCCGCGCCCGCCGGTGGTGACGATCATGGGCCACGTCGATCACGGGAAGACGACGCTCCTCGACGCCATCCGCCGCTCGTCCGTCGTCGAGACCGAGGCGGGCGGGATCACACAGCACATCGGCGCCTACCAGGCGGAGGTCGATGGCCGGAAGATCACCTTCCTCGACACCCCCGGCCATGAGGCGTTCACCGCGATGCGAGCTCGCGGCGCGAAGGTGACGGACATCGCGGTGCTCGTCGTCGCTGCCGACGACGGCGTCATGCCCCAGACGAAGGAATCGATCTCCCACGCTCGGGCAGCCGGCGTCCCGATCGTCGTCGCGGTGAACAAGATCGATGTCCCTGACGCGAATCCGGACCGGGTGAAGAGCGAGCTCGCAGCCGAGGGGCTCCAGCCGGAGGAGTGGGGGGGGACGACGCAGTTCTCCGAGGTCTCGGCGAAGCAGCGGCTGAACCTCGACGACCTCCTTGAGAAGATCCTCCTCGTCGCGGACGCGGAGCTCGACCTGCGCGCGAACCCGAAGGCGGAGGCGTCCGGGTACGTCATCGAGTCGCGGCTCGACGTCGGGCGGGGCCCGGTCGCGACCGTCCTCGTCAACCGCGGGACGCTCCGAGTCGGTGACGCGATCGTGGCCGGCGACGCGGCCGGGAAGGTGCGGGCGCTCTACGACTACCGAGGCGACCGGGTCACGGAGGCTCCGCCCGGCACGCCCGTCGAGGTGCTCGGCTTCGACCACCCGCCGGCCGCGGGCGAGCTCGCCCGCGTCGTCGAGCACGAGCGCCAGGCGAAGCACCTCGCCCAGCTGCGAGCGGAGCGGCTCCGGCGTGAGCAGCTCGCGCAGCGTCCGCGACGAAAACGGCTCGCGCTCGCGCTCGCGGCACCGCA
>JAVQXS010000237.1:0-3283 GCA_033578065.1 Thermoleophilia bacterium | reverse complement strand
GGTACGTCATCGTCACGGTTGCCATGCCTCGCGTGGGGTGGTGACGTCCTTCAGGAGGTCCTCGACCGGCTCGACCGGAGCCGCCTCGGCGAACGCGATCGCGTCGTCGAGCTCCCGCGCGATCTCCGCCTCCAGACGCTCGAGGTCGGCGTCCTCGAGGAGGCCGTCCGCGCGCAGCCGTGCCTCGAGCAGCGCGATCGGGTCGCGCCGCTTCCACGCCTCGACCTCCTCCTTCGGTCGGTAGAGGTCGGGGTCGGCCATCGAGTGCGCGCGGAAGCGGTACGTCCGGAGCTCGAGGAACCGGGGCTCGCCGGTCTCGCGGACCTCGTCCGCAGCTCGGTGGGCGGCGGTCTCGACCGCGAGCACGTCCATTCCATCCACCGCCTGGGCGGGGATCCCGTAGCTCTCGGCCCGAGAGTGGACGTCGGTGACCGCGAGCTCCTGGGCGATCGGCGTCCCCATCGCGTAGCGGTTGTTCTCGCAGAGGAAGAGCACCGGGAGCTTCCACAGCGCCGCGAGGTTGAGCGACTCGTGGAACTCGCCCTCCGCGACGGCGCCCTCGCCGAAGAAGCACGCCGTCACGCGCCGCAGCCCTCGCATCGCGTCGGCGAGCGCGAGCCCGACCGCGATTGGGAGGCCCCCGCCGACGATCGCGTAGCCGCCGTAGAAGCGGCGCGAGACGTCGAAGAAGTGCATCGAGCCCCCGCGCCCTCGGCTGCACCCGCTCGCCTTGCCGAACATCTCGGCCATGAGCGCGGAGGCCGGGAGCCCGCGGGCGAGCGCGTGCCCGTGCTCGCGGTAGGTGGCGACGATCGCGTCCTCGGAGGTGAGCGCCTGCATGACGCCGACCGCGACCGCCTCCTCGCCGATGTAGAGGTGGAGGAAGCCGCGGATCCGGGCGAGGCTGTACTGCTCGGCCGCCCGCTCCTCGAAGCGCCGGATGCGGAGCATCTCGCGGAGGAGGTGGAGCCCGTGCTCGCGGTCGATCGTCACGGGCGTGGCCGTTTGGGCGACGTTCACTCCGGGGTCTCCAGCGTCGACGTGTCGCCCTCGGGAAGCCCGAGCTCGCGCGCCTTCAGGAGCCTGCGCATGATCTTCCCGCTTCGAGTCGCGGGCACCGACTCGACGAAGGCGAGCTCCTTCGGCGCGACGACCGCTCCCAACCGCACGCGAGCGTGGGCGAGGATCTCCCGCTCGAGCGCGGGCGAGGGCTCGTAGCCGGGCTTCAGGGCGAGGAACGCCTTCACGACCTCGCCCGCGACCGGATCGGGCTTGCCGATGACGCCCGCGTGCGCGACGGCGGGGTGCTCGAGGAGGACGCTCTCGACCTCGAAGGGGCCGATGAGGTGCCCCGAGCTCTTGATGACGTCGTCGGCGCGCCCGACGAACCAGAAGTAGCCGTCCTCGTCGCGCCGGGCGAGGTCGCCGGTGATGTACCAGCCGCCAGCGAAGGCCTTCGCGTAGCGCTCGGGCTCGCCGAGGTAGCCTCGGAACATCGAGGGCCAGCCGGGGCGGAGGGCGAGGTCCCCCTCCTCGCCGGGCTCCTCGACCACCTCGACCGAGCCGTCCTCCCGCACGTGGACGATCGCTGCCTCCACGCCCGGCATGGGGAGCCCCATCGAGCCTGGCTTGATCGGCGTCGCGGCGAAGTTCGCGATCATGATCCCGCCCGTCTCCGTCTGCCACCAGGTGTCGTGGAAGGGGAGCCCAAAGGCCTCCTCGCCCCAGAGGACGCCAGCCGGGTGGAGGGGCTCGCCGACGCTCGCGAGGAAGCGGAGCGCGGGGTACGAGCGCTCGCGCGCGAGCTCCGTGCCGGCCCTCATGAGCATCCGGATCGCGGTCGGTGCCGTGTACCAGACGGAGACGCGCTGCTCGGCGAGGATCGCGTACCAGCGCTCGGGGTCGAACTCGGCCTCGTCGGCGATCACCGTCACCCCGTTCGCGAGCGGGGAGATGATCCCGTACGAGGTGCCGGTGACCCATCCCGGGTCGGCGGTGCACCAGAAGACGTCGTCGGGATGGAGGTCGAGCGCGAGCTTGCCGGTGAGGTAGTGCCAGACGATCGCCTCGTGGACGTGCACCGCGCCTTTCGGCTTCCCCGTCGTGCCGCTCGTGAAGTGGACGAGGGCTGTGTCCTCGGGGTCGGTGGGGCCGATCTCGTGCTCCTCGCTCGCGGAGGCGAGGAGCCGCCGGTAGTCGTGCGTTCCCGCGACGTCCGTCTCCGCTCCGCCCTCGCCGACGAGGATGACGTGCTCGAGCTCGGGGAGAGCGTCGCGCAGCTGGGCGACCTTGCGCGCGTAGAGGGGTTCCGTGGTCACGAGGGCCTTCGCCTTGCCGAGCGCGAGCCGCGTCTGGATCGGCTCAGGCCCGAAGGCGGAGAAGAGGGGGCTGAAGACGCTCCGGTTCCTGAGGGTGCCGAGCGCAGCCACGTAGAGCTCGGGGATCCGGCCGAGGAGAGAGGCGACGAGGTCGCCCCGCCCGACCCCGAGGCTCGTGAGCGCGTTCGCGAAGCGGCTCGTCTCCCGGGCGAGCTCGGCGTACGTGAGCTCGCGGGTCTCGCCGCGTCTGCCGAGCCAGCGGAGGGCGACGTGGTTCGCCCGCGCCCCTCTCGCGTGGCGGTCGACCGCCTCGTAGGCGATGTTGAGGCCGCGTCCGCCCGGGAGCCCGTCGAGCTCCGCGCGTGCTCGCGCGTAGACCTCCGGTCCGGCGACGACCGGCTCGTAGCGGGCGAGGTTCGGTGGCTTCGGTGGTGTCGCTGGAGGTGCGATGAGCGGCGTCTGCGGCATCGGCATCCTCGCCTCCGAGAGCGGTCTCTCCGTGCCCGATCCTCGCCGGGCGGGCACGCCCCGGGCATCCGGGGATGCGCCCAGACGCCGTTCGGCCTACTACGGAAGCGACGCGGAGCGATACGGTCTTGTGCATGAGCGTCGACTCGAGCGACCGCGCTGCGCTCCGCCGCGGGATCCGGGCCTCGACTGAGCGCGTCATCGCGCACGCCCGCGCGCTCGTGCGACTCGAGCGCGAGCTCGCGCAGGCCGAGCTCGAGCGGAAGGGCGGGCTCGTCGGTGGCGGTGTCGCTCTCGCGCTCGGGGCTGCCGTCCTCTCCCTCTACGCCATCGGCTTCGGGCTCGCAGCCCTCGCCGCCGCTCTTGCGCTCGCCGTGGACTGGTGGCTCGCCCTGCTCCTCGTCCTCCTCGTCCTCCTCGTCCTCGTCGAGGGCCTCCTCCTTGGGGCGAGGCGTCTCGTCCGGTCGGGGGCGCCGCTCAAGCCCGTGCAAGCGATC
>JAVQXS010000236.1:0-3285 GCA_033578065.1 Thermoleophilia bacterium | reverse complement strand
CTCGCACGCTTCCCCGCCTACCTGCAGCAGCTGGAGATGGAGTCCCTCGGGAAGAGCGCGACCCTCGACGGACGACGGGTCGACTACGACACCGGCCTCGTCGTCTGGGGAGAGCCGGGGACGAACGGCCAGCACAGCTTCTTCCAGCTCCTCCACCAGGGGACGCGGCTCGTGCCCGTCGACCTCATCGGCTTCCTGCGCGCGTCCGATCCCGTCGCCGACCACCAGGAGCTCCTGCTCGCCAGCCTCCTCGCCCAAGCGGAGGCGCTCGCCTTCGGCACCACGGGCGACGAGCTGCGGGCCGCGGGCGTCGCCGAGGCTCTCGTGGCGCACCGGCTGTGCGAGGGGAACCGCCCGTCGACCGTCGTCCTCGGCGAGCGTCTGACCCCGTACGCGCTCGGGGCGCTCGTCGCCCTCTACGAGCACGCGGTGCTCACGAAGGCGACGGTGTGGAGCATCGACCCCTTCGACCAGTGGGGCGTCGAGCTCGGCAAGGCGCTCGCGCAGCGAGTCGTCGCCGAGCTCCGTGATCCCGCGCGCGAGCTCCGCCACGACTCCTCGACGAACGCCCTCATCCGTCGCATCCGGCGCGCGCGCGAGCCACTGGCACCGTGAGGATCGGTCGCCCGCTCGAGCTCAGGCTCGCAGGCTCGCCGCCAGCGCGGCGCCATCGTCTCGCGCTCCTTCGTGTCAGGCCCGAGCATCGGAGACGTCGGCCCAGTCGCCGTCGTTGGGCTCGAGGGTGGGTGCCGAGGCTCGGGCGAGGCCTCCGAGATCGCGGTCGCGCGCTGCCGGGCTCGGCGCAGCGCGCGAGCGGCATCATCCCCTCACGGTGCCAGGCAGACGCTCGACCGTCGTCCTCGTCGCGTTCGCCGCAGTCGCCGCGAGCTGCGGCGGTGGCTCGACGCCGGCGCCACCCGCAACGACCGGCCCCGTCCTCACCTCGTTCGAGGCCGAGGACGTCGACTGCTCGCTCGGCACGCTAGGAACCGTCTTCGTCAGGTGGGAGGCGGCGAACGCGACCGGCGTCGAGATCGTCGTCGACGGCGGCGATCCGGCGGCCGCAGGACCGTCCGGCGCGCTGACGCTCACCGTGCCGTGCGACGGCGAGGAGCACGAGGTCTCGATCACGCCGCTCGGCGACGCGGGGCGAGGAGAGACCGAGACCCGCGTCGTGTCCTGACCCCGGCCTAGCCAGTGAGCGGTGCCAGCCCCCGCGAGATGAGCACGACGCCGAAGACGAGGAGGAGCACGGCGACGATCGCGCGATCGTGCAGGGCGAGCCAGCCCTTCAGCTCGTCGAGCGCCGACCTCGCGCCGACACCGCCCGCCAGGGAGTAGACGACGGGGAGACCTACACTCAGGCTCCCGATGAGGACGAACGCGACGAGCCCGGCGACGTCGTCCCCCGTGGAGAGATCGAGCTCGACGAGCCCGACCGCGGCGCTGATCGTGAGCGCGAGGTTCTTCGGGTTCAGCGCCGCGAGCGCGAACCCGAGGCCGAGCGCCTTGCCGGGCGCTAGGGAGTCGACAGCTGCCATCCAGCGCGGCAGCTCGGCCCCTGCGCCCGGGGCGGGTCGCTTCCTCCACACGCGTCCGGCGAGCAGGAGGAGAAGGCCGCCGAGCGCGATCCGCAGCCAGCCTCCGCCGTCGGCGGCGCGCGAGCTCGTACCGACGCCGCCGGCCTCGGCGAGGAGGTACGCGCCGACGAACGCCGCTGTCAGCCCCGCGCTCCAGCCGACGAGGAAGGCCGGCGCGTTCACCGAAGCGCTCTCGGAGAAGAGCATGAGGATCACCGCGATGACCGGGATCGGCACGATCGCGACGCCGATCGCGAACGGCAGCAGCTCGCGGACCGCCTGACTCATGCGCCCATCTTCGCAGCCGCCCTGACGCCGCCCGAGCCGCTCGCCGACTCCGATCTCGGCCTCCCTCGGAGCGCGTTAGGCTTCGGCCGCCAGCAGACACTCGCCGAGAGGGAGGGAGGCTATGGAAGAGATCGGGCCGGTGGACTACGCCATCGTCGCGTTCCCCGGCAACAGGTTCCGAGGCGAGATCGCTCCCGCGCTCGCGGAGCTCGTCGAGTCGGAGACGATCCGGATCATCGACATCGCCTTCGTTGGCAAGAACGAGGCGGGCGAGGCGATCGCGATGGAGCTCACCGAGCTCGACCCGGACGTCCGCTCGGCGCTCGAGAGCATCGGCGTCGAGGTCGGAGGCCTCTTCAACGAGGAGGACCTTGCCGCGACCGCGGAGGAGCTCGAGCCCGGCTCGTCGGCGGTGCTTCTCGTCTGGGAGAACGTCTGGGCTCGGAAGGTCGCTCAGGCGATGCGGGACGCGGGGGGCGTGCTCCTCGACTTCGACCGCCTCCCGCATGAGGTCGTCCAGAGCGCGCGCGAGTGGGCGCTCGCGCAGGCGCACGCGTAGGAAGGAGAGCGTCGATGTTCGCACGCAGAGGACCGGGCCTCATCGGGATGGCCGCGCGGACCGCCGTCGTCGCAGGAACCGCGACTGCAGTCTCCGGTCGCGTCGCCCGGAGGCAGGCGGAGCGGTACGCGCAGCAGGACGCCGCGTACCTGCGCCAGCAAGCCGCAGCCGTCGAGCGAGGCATCGAGCGGGCCGCCGTACCTGCCGCAGCCCCGAGCTACGTCGCCGAGCTCGAGCAGCTCGCGCAGCTGAGGGCGCAGGGGATCCTCTCGGACGAGGAGTTCGAGGCGAAGAAGAAGCAGATCCTCGGCATCTGACGAGGATCTGACGACGATCGACTGGAGGGAGAGCGATGCTCGCTGCCGACTACCCGTTCCTCGAGGTCCTGTGGACGATGTTCGTGTTCTTCGCGTTCATCATCTGGTTCTGGATCCTCATCACCGTCTTCGCCGACGTCTTCCGCCGCCGCGACATCGGCGGGCTCGCGAAGACGCTCTGGATCATCTTCGTGATCGTCCTGCCGTTCCTCGGCACGTTCGTCTACCTCATCTCCCAGCACGACGGCATGGCCGAGCGGAGCGCGAAGCAGGCCGAGGCCGCGCAGGCCGCGACCGAGGCGTACATCCGGTCGGTCGCCGGCAGCGGGGGCGGGCCGGCGTCCGAGATCGAGAAGGCCAAGTCCCTGCTCGACGCGGGCGCGATCACGCGAGAGGAGTTCGAGGCGATCAAGGCGAAAGCCCTCGCGTCGTGATCCTCGAGGGCGACGGGAGCTCCCGCACCCCGCGGGCGGCTCCCGTCGGCGCTCGAGGTCCCTGTCGCTCGCCTCGCCGCGGGCGAGGCCGCGGGACGACGACGGCG
>JAVQXS010000235.1:0-3297 GCA_033578065.1 Thermoleophilia bacterium | reverse complement strand
CGCAAGCGCGTCGCCGATCGCGGTCCCCCCGTAGATGAGGTACGAGTCGACGTGCGCGACCGCGGCGCGGACGAGATCGTGCTCCGTCGTCGGCGGTGTCGCAAGCTGGGCCTCGCCCGCGAAGACGACGAGCCCCACCCGGAGCTTCGCGGGAACCCGGTCGAGGAAGCGGAGCACCGCCTCCTGTGCGGCTCCGAGGCGGGTCGGCTCGACGTCCTCCGCCTGCATCGAGCGGGAGGTGTCGAGGACGAGGACGACCGTCGCCCGCTCTGTGAGGAAGACCCGGTCAACGTGGGGTCGCGCGAGCGCGAGGAGGAGCGAGGCAAGGGCGAGGAGGACGAGCGCGCCGGGCACGAGCCGTCGCCAGGAGCGCTCGCCAGCGACGGAGGCGAGGACGTCGAGGTTCGTGTAGCGAACGGCGTGCCGTCTGCGTCTCCGCGCGGCGAGCCGCCAGATCGCGACGGCGACGGGCAGCACCAGGAGGCCGAGGAGCAGCCAGGGACTCTCGAGCCTCACCGCCCGACCCCGCAGAGCGCGTGCAGCTGGGCGAGCGCACGCACGCCACCGAGCTCGGCGTCAGCGAGCACGGTGAGGAGCGCTCGACGGCCGGTCGAGAACCGGGAGGCGGAGAGCGTCGCCGCGAGGCTCGGGCTCGGTGGCGACCCCCGGAGGAACCCGAGCGCATGCGAGGCGCCGACGAGGCGCTCGCGCCCACGACAAGCGACAGCGATCCTCGTCGTCCCCGGCCTGACCCGCGCCGTCCGCACGCGACGAACAACGGGCTCGCCGGGCGGGACGGCGGAGGCGGCGGTCGGAACCCGGACGCCGCCTCCGGCTGCGGGCATGCAGCCGACGCGCGGTCGGAAGCTCGGGGCGCGCGCTCCCTCCCCCACGTAGCGAGCCACGAAGACGACGGAGCGACCCGTCGAGATCCCTGGGTTCACGGGGCTCCCGAGCCGGCCGAGGAAGCGAACCTCGATCTGCCGCGCGGAGAGCTCGGCGTCGAGCCCACCGACGATGTAGCCGCGCGGACACGTCAGCTGGAACTCGACGGTCGGTTTCCGCGCGCCCGAGCCGAGCGGCACGAGGACCCAGGGCCCGGCGACGGGGACGCACACCTGGAGCCCGTCGCACTCGCGTGTCTTCGCGCCCGCGCCTGGGGCAACGAGAAGGAGGAGCGCCACGAGGACGATGCCGGGGACGATCCTGCTCACAGCACCCTCTGGGAGACGAGCGCGGAGAGCCCAGCCCCGAGCGCGAGGAGCGCGGCCGCTCCTGCCGCAAAGAGGTCCGTGATCTCGCGACGCTCGCGGCGCGTCCCCAGGCGCGAGCCGAGCTCCTCGTGGACTGGGCGCAGCTCCGCAGCGTCGAGCGTTCGGAAGAGCCGGCCACCCGTCGTCGAGGCGAGCCGCTCGAGCGTCTGGGGGCTCGATGGGACGCGGATGATGCGCGTGAACCCGCCGAGGAGCCGTTCCTCGACGACGCCCGCCGGCGTGCCGACGAGGACGGCGTGGACGGGGACGCCCTGCTCGCGCGCCCGCTTCGCTGCCTCGGTGGGGTCGATGAGACCACCATCGCGCGCCCCGTCCGAGAGGACGAGGATCGTCCGCGGAGGCGGCTCCCCGCCTTCCTCTCTCTCCGCGTTGGCGGCTCGAGGCGGGCTCGTCGCACCGAGCTCGAGCGCGAGCGCGACCGCGTCGCCGATCGCGGTGCCCTCCCCCGGGGAGAGCGCCTCGAGCGCATCCTCGACGAGCGCGCGGTCCTCCGTCGGCGGCAGCGCGACAGCTGCTCGGGTGGCGAAGGAGACGATCCCGACGCGGTACCTCGGGAGGAGCTCGGCGACGAACGCCCTCGCGAGCGCGCGGGCCGCCTCGAGACGGGTCGGCTCGACGTCCGTCGCCTTCATCGACCGGGAGACGTCGATCGCGAGGACGACGACTGCCTCCTCGCGAGGGACGCTGACGGTGGCGTGCGGACGAGCGACGCCGACGACCATGGCCGCGAACGCAGCGAGGAAGACAGCCGTCGGCAGGTAGCGAAGCCGCCCAGGCTCCCCGTCGACGACGTTCGGGAGGAGGTCGGGGTTCCCGAACGCAGCCTGCGAGGCCCTGCGCCGACGCTCCCACCACGCGAGCGCTCCGACGGCGAGCGGGAGCAGGAGGAGCCCCGCGAGCGCGGCGGGCCACTCGAAGGTCACCGCGCCCTCCTGCGCAGGGCGGCGACGAGCGGGCGTAGCCACTCGCCTTCCGTCGAGAGGACGACGTGTCGCCTGACGACCCCCGCGAGGAGAGCAGCGACCTCCGCCCGCTCCCGAGCCGCCGCCCCAGCGAACCGCTCGCGCAGCTGCCGACTTCGCGTGTCGACTCGGAGCTGGCGACCCGTCTCGGGGTCGACGAGCCACAGGATCCCGACGTCCGGGAGGTCCTGCTCTCGAGGATCGCGGATCTCGACCGCGACGACGTCGTGCCTCGAGGCGACGTCGAGGAGGGGTCGCCGCCAGTCCCGGGCGCCGCGGAAGTCCGAGACGACGACGACGAGCGCCCGCTGGCGCGCGCGCGTGGCGACGTGCGTGAGCGCTTCCGCGAGCGAGATCGAGCTCGGGGGAGGTGCGCCCGGTCGCGATCCTGGATCCTCGCGGAGGGCGGTGAGCAAGCCGATGAGACCGGAGCGGCCCTGCCGGGGAGGGAGCGAGCGCACCTCCGAGCCCCCGAAGGCGACGACCCCCAAGCGGTTCCCGCGCCGCGTCGCGAGATGGCCGATCGCGACGGCGACCCCCTCGGCGACGTCCGCCTTCCGTCGGTCAGCCGTCCCGAACGCCATCGACGGCGAGGCGTCGAGGACGAGCCACGTGACGAGGACGCGCTCGGCGTGGTCGACGCGGACGTGCGGGACGGTCGTCCGCGCGGTGACGTTCCAGTCGATCCTCCGCACGTCGTCGCCTGGGACGTAGGGCCGGACGAGGGCGAGCTCGGCCCCGAGGCCGAGGTCGAGGGAGGGGAAGTCTCCCGCGAGGAGGCCCTCCACCCTCCGGCCGAGCGAGACGTCGAGTGCGCGCAGGAGCGCCTCCGGCATCGGGCCCGGCCCGGGCTTCGCCGGCGTCGGCCTCCGCGCGAGGGCGGCAATCCCCCTCATGCGGCGCTCGGGCGCGCGAGGTCGAGCGCCGGCGCGGGCACGGCGGCGAGGACCTGGTCGAGGACGGAGTCGGGGCTCACCTCCTCTGCGAGCGCCTGGTAGGAGAGGACGAGACGGTGACGGAGCGCGTCGCGCGCGAGCGCGCGCACGTCATCGACGAGCACG
>JAVQXS010000234.1:0-3299 GCA_033578065.1 Thermoleophilia bacterium | reverse complement strand
GGACCGCGCCGGCAGCACCGCGCCGGAGGCGTCGTCGTCCCGCTTCCGCGCGAGGCCGGCGCTCGCCCGGCCCTCGCCGCGGTCGTTCCCTCCGGCCGCTCGCTCCTCGTCGGGGTCGCTCTCGTCGTGGGTGCGATCGGCGCGTACTGGGTCGCGCTCACGTCCCCGCTCTTCGCGGTAGAGCGCGTGCGCGTGCGCGGGCCGGCGCCCGAGAGGGTCGTTCGCGAGGTCGAGCGGGCGACCGCCCATCTCGTCGGCACGAGCCTCCTCGCAATCGACGCCGAGGCGGTCGAGCGCTCCCTCCGTGCCCTGCCGTCGGTGGCCGGCGTCTCGGTCGACCGTGCCTTCCCCACCACCCTTGTCGTCACCGTTGCCGCAGAGCGCCCCGTCGCCGTCGCGCGACGCGGGCTCTCGGCGTGGCTCGTGGCCGGCTCCGGGCGGGTGATCCGCGAGCATCGACGGGGTGCCGTCCGCGTCCTGCCCCGGATCTGGTTGCCGAAGGACGCCCCCCTGGCCCCGGGGCGGATGCTGCCGCCCGAGGCCCTCGCGGCTGCGCGCGCGCTCGGCGCGGCGCGGGAGGCAGGGATCCGCCGGAGGATCGCCTCCGTCCGCACGACCGGCTCCGAGCTCACCCTCGTGCTCGAGGCTGGGCCCGAGATCCGGCTCGGCGACGGGGCGGACGTCCGGCTGAAGCTCGCCGTCGCGGGCCGCCTGCTCCCGCTCCTCGACGGGGACGCGACGTACCTCGACGTCAGCGTGCCCGAGCGGCCGGTCGCGGGGTGAGCACTCTCAACTCTCAAGTGGAGATTGAGATTTATGCGAGCCGCACCCTGAAACGTGCGATTGACACGACCGGGGAGGATGCGTACCCTCGGTGACGAAGGACGGTCAGAAGTCCCACGCTCGACGAGAGCTTGAGCTAAAGGTGAGTCGAGACATGAGCAGCCAACTTGGGAGCTACCTCGCGGTGATCAAGGTCGTCGGCGTCGGCGGGGGCGGGTCGAACGCCGTGAGCCGCATGGTCGACGCGGGGGTCGCGGGCGTCGAGTTCATCGCGGTGAACACCGATGCGCAGGCGCTGCTCATGGCGGACGCGGACGTGAAGATCCACATCGGCGCGCAGACGACGCGTGGTCTCGGAGCCGGCGCCGATCCGCGCCTTGGGCTTGCGGCTGCCGAGGAGAGCCGAGACGAGCTGAAGGAGGCGCTCAAAGGAGCGGACATGGTCTTCGTGACCGCGGGCGAGGGCGGCGGAACGGGGACGGGTGCTGCCCCCGTCGTTGCGCAGATCGGGCGCGAGCTCGGCGCGCTCACGGTCGGCGTCGTCACGCGACCCTTCGGCTTCGAGGGGAAGCTCCGCGCAGACCAAGCCGAGCAGGGGATCCAGGCGCTCCGGGAGGCGGTCGACACGCTCATCGTCATCGAGAACGACCGCCTCCTCCACGTCGTCGAGCGCTCGACCCCGGTGACCGAGGCGTTCCGCATGGTGGACGACATCCTCCGCCAGGGCGTTCAGGGCATCACCGACCTCATCACGGTGCCCGGGCTCATCAACCTCGACTTCGCGGACGTGCGGACGATCATGCGGGACGCAGGCTCCGCGCTCATGGGCATCGGCGTCTCCCACGGCGAGAACCGGGCGGTCGAGGCTGCGCGGATGGCGATCTCGTCCCCGCTCCTCGAGACGAGCCTCGATGGCGCTACGGGGATCCTCATCAACGTCACGGGCGGTCCAGACCTCGGGCTCGCCGAGGTGGACGAGGCTGCGCAGGTCGTGACGAGCGCCGCCGACCCGAACGCGAACGTCATCTTCGGCGCGGTCATCGACGAGGCGATGGGAGACGACGTGCGCGTGACGGCGATCGCGACCGGCTTCGGAGGGCGACCGCGGCGGCGCCGGGTCGAGCCCACGGGGGCAGAGCGGGAGCGCGCCGCCACCTTCTCGCCACCGAGCGTGGCAGACGTCGACATCGACATCCCGAGCTTCCTGAAGGACGACTGACCCGCCCCTCGGGGCGGCCGAGAGCGGCCGAGACACGACGGCAGCCGAGCTGCCGTCCAATGGGCACCGGTTCTCCGTGCCCGATCGCCTCACTCCTCCCGCGGACGGGAAAGGGACTAGAGTCGCAGTCGTGGCAGCGACCCTGCAGCGCACGCCGCTCTACGCGCGGCACGTCGCCCTCGGGGCGCGCATGGTTCCCTTCGCCGGCTTCGAGATGCCGGTTCAGTACGAGGGCGTCATCGTCGAGCACCGCGCAGTGCGGACGGACTGCGGCGTGTTCGACGTCTCGCACATGGGCGAGCTCCACGTCGACGGGCCGACCGCGGCCTCGTTCCTCCAGTCGACCCTCTCGAACGACATCGAGCGGCTGGCCGACAACGAGGCGCAGTACACGCTCCTGACGAACGAGCGGGGCGGCATCGTCGACGACCTCATCGTCTACCGGCTCGCGCACGGGCGCTACCTCCTCGTCGTGAACGCCTCGAATCGCGCCGTCGTCTACCGCTGGCTCAAGGAGCGCGAGCCGCGGGGGAGCGAGGTGCGCGACGCCTCCGACGAGTACGCGCTTCTCGCCGTCCAAGGGCCCCGCGCGCTCGAGCGGCTGGGCCTGCCCGAGGCACGGCCGTTCACGCACGCCATGGGCGAGCTCGACGGCGTGGAGGTGCTCGTCTCCCGCACCGGGTACACCGGCGAGCCTGGGGTGGAGCTCTGCTGTGCCGCCGAGGATGCCGAGGCGCTCTGGGACGCGGTGCTCGCGCGCGGGGCGGTTCCCTGTGGCCTCGGGGCTCGCGACAGCCTCCGGCTCGAGGTGTGCTACCCGCTCCACGGCAACGACATCACCCCGGAGACGGACGCCATCTCCGCCGGCCTCGGCTGGGCGTGCGCGCTCGACACGGAGTTCACGGGCGTCGCCGAGCTGCGGAGGATCCTCGCGGAGGGCCCACGCCGCCGTCTCGTCCCCTTCGTCATGGAGGAGAAGGCCATCCCTCGCAAGGGCATGGCGATCCTCGGCGGGGGCGAGGTGACGTCCGGCACGTACTCGCCGATGCTCGACCGGGGCATCGGCCTGGGCTACGTCCCGACCTCGGTGGCTGCGCCCGGAAACGAGCTCGTCGTCGACGTCCGCGGGAAGCGGCGGCGGGCTCGGGTCGTACCGAAGCCGATCTACCGAAAGGAAGCGTGAGCGAGGTGCCAGCGAACGAGAGCTACCCCGACGACCTCCTCTACCACCCCGAGCACGACTGGGCCAGGATCGAGGGCGACGAGGCGGTGCTCGGGATCACGTGGTTCGCCCAGG
>JAVQXS010000233.1:0-3306 GCA_033578065.1 Thermoleophilia bacterium | reverse complement strand
ACCCTCACGACGGAGCACGAGCTCGCCGGTGGCCGCTCCGGCCGCCTCGGAGAGCTGCCGCACGTCGGCGCGCACGACGACGACCGCGCTCCGTCCCGGTCGGAGCCGCACGCGGTCCGGATCGACCGAGATCTCGACCCCCTTCGGAGCGAGCCCGAGCGACTCGATCCCCACCGCGAGGGGCCTCCTGGAGACACTCCGGACGCGGATCACCCGCTCGAGCTCGGACACGCCGGCCACTCGCGGCCCGAAGGAGAGCGTTGCAGGCTCCGCGACGACCTCGAGCTGGACGGCGCGACGCGCGTCGAGGAGGCCACCGCCGGAGGCAGTGACGTCGAGATCGCTGCGCAGCGCGGATCCGACGAGCGCCCCGTGGAGCGCACCGGCGTCGAGCTCCGGTCGTCCCTGCGCGAGGATCGCGGCCGTTCCCGCGACGACCGCAGCCGCCGCGCTCGTGCCACTCACCGTCCCGAACTGCACCTCGCCGTCAGCCCCGCGCCCAGGGACGGCGGTCGGGATGGCGATCCCCGAGGCGACGAGGTCAGGCTTGAGAGCGCCGCCGAACGCCAAGCCACGCGAGGAGAAGGCAGCGACCGGCTCCCCGTCGTTCGGAGCGAGCGACGATCCTCCGACCGCGACGACGATGGGAACGCCGGCAGCGAGCAGCGAGCGGGCCTCGCGGGCGACGGGACCAGGGAGGCCGACGACGGGCACGCCACGGGGAACGTCGAGGCTGAAGGCCCCGGCGGGGAGCAGGCCGTCGACCAAGACGGCGCTCGCTCCGGCGACGGTCGCCTCCGCGACCGCGTCCTCCGAGAGCGTCCCGCGAGGGAGGAGGGCGGCTCGACCCGCGACGGCGCTGACGCCGCTCTCGAAGAGCCCCTCGAGGCCCCGCGCGACCGCCTTCGGCGGGACGACGACGACCGGCGCCGTCACCGTCTCGGTCGGCGCGCCGCCGAGCGGGAGGGCGCCTTCGAGGAGGACGCGGAGCCCGGCGCGGAGCTGGACGCGGACGGTCGGAGTCGCCGGCCGGGCGTCGGCAGCCCCGACGGTGAGCGCGGCCGTCGCTCCGCCAGGCCCTGCGATGCTCCCGAAGCCCGGCCCCGCCGGACCGTCGTTCCCGGCCGGAACGACGACGAGCACGTCGAGCGCCCTCGCCCCAGCGACCCCGCGCGCGACGACGCTCTCCGGGAAGGAGGCGTACGGCTCGACCATGCCGAGGAGGGCGACCCGGACGGCGTCGGTGCAGTCGCCGTCGCCGTCCGGATCCACCGCCGCCTCGAGCCCGGCGAGGATCTGGTCGCTCCGGGCGTACACGCCGAAGCCGCCGTCGGCGGTCGGCTGCCAGCCGCCGATACGCACCGGGAGGACGGAAGCGCCAGGCGCGACCCCGCGGAGCCCACCGGGCCCGTCGGCGCCAGCGACGATGCCCGCGAGCTCCGTGCCGTGCCGCTCGATCCGACCGGGGGCAGCCGGGTGCGGCTGGGCGATCCCCCCGCTCCCCGGGTTCAGGAGGTCGACTCCCGGAAGCACGCGCCCCTGGAGGTACGGGTGCGTCGCATCGATCCCCGTGTCGAGGATCGCCACCGTGACCCCCGAGCCGTCGAGGCCGGGGACGCCGAGGCCGGCGAGCGCCGACGGCGTGACGGCAGCCGCCTCGGCGAGCGCGATCTGCGCCGGGTACGCGATTCGCACGGGGACGACAGCGGCGACCTCGGGGTCGCCCTCGAGGCGCGCCACCGCGCCCGCGTCGAGGCGAGCCGAGAAGCCGTTGAGGATGCGCGCGTAGCGGTGCTCGGGCGCGATCGAGACGCCCCCCGCCGCAATCCGCGCGAGGAACTGCTCCTGGAGGCGCACCGCGCTCGCGTACCAGCTCCGCTGGAGCTGCCCGCTCGCCCTCCCTCCGGCCGCCCGGACGCGGTCGGCGACCGAGGGGGCTCGGAGGACGACGATGTGGCGCTGCGCCGTCGAGACGGGAGGGCGGCCGCCGAGCACCCCCTGCCACGAGGACGCATCGAGCGCCGGAGCGGTCGGCTCGCGGCCGGACGCTGCGCCTGCGACGAGCGCGAGCGCCGCGACGCCGAGGGCAACGAGCGCCGCCGCCCTACGCGATCGAGGCGTACGCATCGAGCGCAAGGTACCCGGGCGGGGGGATCGCCTCCCGGAAGCGCGCCGCGGAGGCGATCATGGCCGCGTTGTCCGTGCAGAGCGCGAGCGGCGCGAAGCGGGCCTCCGGGAGCGCCGCTCGAAGCTCGGAGTTCGCGGCCACGCCGCCGACGACCGCGATGCGCTCGAGGCCGGTCTCGGCGGCGGCCTGGCGGAGACGATCGACGAGCGCCCGCACGATGGCGCGTTGGTAGGAGGCCGCGAGGTCGGCCTTCCGAGCCGCAAGCTCGCCCTCGTCGAGTGCGCGCACCGCGTACAGGAGCGCCGTCTTCAGCCCGGAGAAGGAGAAGTCGAGCCCGGGGACGCGTGCGACGGGGAACGCGTACGCCTCGGGATCGCCGTCCTGCGCGAGGCGGTCGATCGCCGCGCCGCCCGGGTAGCCGAGCCCGAGGAGCCGCGCGCCCTTGTCGAACGCCTCGCCAGCCGCGTCGTCGAGCGTCGTCCCCAGGCGCTCGATGCGGTCGTGGGAGCGCACGGCGAGGAGGAGCGTGTGCCCTCCGCTGGCGAGGAGGCACGTGAACGGCGGCGGGAGCGGGTCCGGCTCGAGCCAGAGAGAGGCAACGTGCCCGACGAGGTGGTCGACAGGGACGAGGGGGAGCCCCCGCCCCCACGCGAGCGCCTTCCCGAAGGAGAGTCCGACGAGGAGCGCGCCGACGAGCCCGGGGCCCTGCGTCACCGCGATCCGCTCGACCGCGCGCAGGTCGACCCCCGCGGCGCCGAGCGCCTCGCGCACGACCGGGAGGACGAGCTCGAGGTGGCGGCGCGAGGCGACCTCGGGGACGACGCCGCCGTAGCGCGCGTGGAGGTCAGCCTGCGAGGAGACGATCGAGGAGAGGATGCGCCCCTCCGACGTCACCACCGCGGCGGCCGTCTCGTCGCACGAGGTCTCGATCCCGAGGATCACGAGGAACCCTCCTCCGCTCTCGGGGGCGGCTCGCGCCACATGATGAGCGCGTCCTCCCGGTTGTCGGTGTAGTAGCCACGCCGGATCCCACGTCGCTCGAAGCCGAGCCGCTCGTAGAGCCGGATGGCGGCGCTGTTCGAGACGCGCACCTCGAGCGTATGGCCGCGCCGAGAGCCGTCGTCCGTCACCTCGAAGAGGCGCTCGAGGAGGGCTCGGGCGATCCCGCGCCGCCGGTA
>JAVQXS010000232.1:0-3343 GCA_033578065.1 Thermoleophilia bacterium | reverse complement strand
CGAGCGCGAGCGAGCCGTCCTCCCGCAGCGGGACGACGACGCTCGGCCCGACGAGCACCGCTCGGACGTGCGCGGGCGCGTTCTCCTCGCCGGGCTCGTGGTGCCGCCACGGCCAGCCAGCATCGACGACGCGCTCGAGCGCCGCCTCGAGGTCGCGCGCGACCGCAGGATCGGCGTGCTCGTTGATCGTCACGCCAGCGGTCGTGTGCGGCACGTACACGAGGACGGCCGATCCCCGCTTGCCGGCGATCGCCGAGCGGACCTCCGCGGTGATGTCCACCGCCTGCGTGCGGCGGTCCGTTCGCAGCCGGATCTCGCGCACGACCGGCTACAGGGCGCCACCGGCCGCGGGCGGAGCGCCCGCCTCGAGCGGACTCTCCTCCCCCTCCGAGCGGGCGAGGTAGTCCTCGACGAGGAGGAGGTTGTCCCGACCGCGCTCGACGACGGCGAGGAGGTCGGACATGGAGGCCACCTCCTCGCGCTGCTCCTGGAGGAACCAGTGGAGGAACTGCTCGCCGACGAGGTTCCCCTCCTCCCGCGCGAGCTTCACGAGCGCGACGATCTGCTCCGTCACGCGCTTCTCCTGGTCGAGAGCGAGGGCGACAGGCGCGACCGCGTCCGGGAACTCCGTCTGCGGGGACTCGACGCCGGGGATGCGCACAGGCTCGTGCGCGTCGAGGAGGTACTGGACGATCATCATCGCGTGGTTTCGCTCCTCGACCGCTTGCCGGTAGAAGTGCGCAGCGAGCTGCGGCAGCGTCTCCGCGTCGTAGTAGACGGCGATCGCGATGTACTGCTGGGAAGCGGCGAACTCGCGGCCGATCTGCTCGTTCAGCGCCTCGGCGAAGCTGGGCACAGGGGGACTCTACCGTTCCAAACGACCGAGGGGCCGGAAAGCCGGCCCCTCGGTCGTCCCGCGCTCGAGAGCCCCTAGCGCTCGATCGTCTTCGTGAGCTCGATCTTCCGCGGCTTCTGCTCCTCGGGCTTCGGGACGCGGATCTCGAGCACGCCGTTCTCGTAGCGCGCCTGGATCTTGTCCTGGTCGACGCCCTGGGGCAGACCAACCGCGCGCGAGAACGTGCCGTACCGACGCTCGAAGCGGTAGAAGTTCTCGTCCTTCACCTCCTCGGTCTTCTCGCGCTCGGCGGAGACGGTGAGCGTGTCGTCCTTCACCTCGATCGAGATCTTCTCCTCGGGGATCCCGGGGAGGTCGAAGGCGTAGACGACCTCGGAGTCCGTCTCCCAGACGTCGAGCGCAGGAACCCAGCTCTGCGTCGCGCGGCCAGGGCCCTCGAAGAGGCCGTTCATGAAGCGAGCCATCTCGCTCTGGAGCTGGGCGAGCTCACGGAACGGCTCCCAGCGGACGAGTGTCGTCATCGCACCCTCCTTTCGAGTTCTGCACGAATCTTGATTGCGTCTGGAGTATAAAACCTAAGTGACTTAAAGTCAAGATGCTCCTCCGGGTAGCATCGACTCCATGCCGGGCGTGCCGACACACCTGAAGGGGCGGAGCTTCACCCGCATCGCCGCCTGGTCGAGAGACGAGCTCGCGACGGTGCTCGACCTCGCGGACGAGCTGAAGGCGGAGCGCGCCCGCCGACGCGAGCTCCGCATCCTCCCCGGGCGGACGATCGGTCTCATCTTCCACAAGCCGTCGACCCGCACGCGGGTCGCGTTCGAGGTGGGCATCGCCGAGCTCGGCGGAATGGCGCTCTTCCTCCCTGCCTCCGAGCTCCAGCTCGCTCGGGGCGAGTCGTACCGGGACACCGCGCTCGTCCTCTCGCGGCTCCTCTCGGCGCTCATGATCCGGACGTACGGGCAGGACGAGGTCGAGGAGTTCGCGGAGCACGCGTCGATCCCGGTCATCAACGGGCTCACCGACGAGGCCCACCCGCTCCAGGCGCTCGCAGACGCGATGACGCTGCGGGAGCGATTCGGGACCCTGGCGGGTCTCCGCCTCGCGTACGTCGGGGACGGGAACAACGTCTGCCACTCCCTCATGCGCCTCGCCGCACGGTTCGGCATGCACTTCGTCGCCGCCACCCCCCCGGGGTACGAGCCCGCCGAGCGCGTCGTCGCCGGCGCGCGCGCCGATGCGGAGGCGAGCGGGGGCAGCGTGACCCTCGTCGTCGATCCCCGGGAAGGAGTCCGCGGCGCCCACGCGATCTACACCGATGTGTGGACGAGCATGGGTCGCGACGCGGAGCGAGAGGAGCGCCGGCGGGCGCTCGCTCCCTACCGCGTGGACGACGAGCTCCTCGCCCTCGCCGACCCCGACGCCGTCGCGATGCACTGCCTCCCGGCCCACGTCGGGGAAGAGATCACCGCCGAGGTGCTGTACGGCCCGCGCTGCCTCGCCTGGGAGCAGGCGGAGAACCGCCTCCACACGCAGAAGGCGCTCATGGCGCTCGTCATCCGCTGATACACCATCCTGCGATGAGCTTCGAGGATCTCGTCGCCGCCGCCCTCGACGAGCTGCCGCCCCACCTCGCGGCCGCGCTCGACAACGTCGCCATCGTCATCGAGGACGAGCATCCGGACGACCCCGACCTCTTCGGCCTCTACCAGGGGATCCCGCTCCCCGAGCGGGGGGACATGGCGGGCCAGCTCCCGGATCGGATCGCCATCTACCGGGTCCCCTTGGAGGAGAGCTTCCCGGATCCGGAGGAGCTCCGGGAGGAGATCCGGATCACCGTCCTCCACGAGCTCGCGCACTACTTCGGGCTCGACGAGGAGCGGATCGCCGAGCTCGGCTACGAGTGAGCGAGTGGAGCGATCCTGGTGCGAGAGCGGGAATGCGCTCGCTCCGACAGCCGTTCTCAGAGGTATGACCCTGATGGAGATCCACAGCGAGATCGAGCGCCTCTCCGAGGAGCGGCAGCGGCTCTGGCGGAGGCTGTCAGACGGACTCGATCCGGCGGTTCGAGACGAGATCAAGAGGATCGACGCACGCCTCCAGCAGCTCTGGGACGAGCTCCGTACCGAGAAGGCCCGCATCCGCTTCGGCGACCGCGAGGAGATCGTACGTCGCGCGCGCGCCGAGGAGCGGCTCGAGCGAGCCGCCTAACCTCCGGCGCGCCGGTCGCCGCCGCGTCCGCGCCTATCATCGGAGCGTGCCGCTCTTCGGACGCCGCCCCCGCCGCTCTCCGCTCGAGAGCGAGTACGAGCGCATCCGCGCGATCCGCGCGACGGCCGAGCAGGAGCTGGCGAGGCTCCGGCGCGAGCTCAGCGAGCGCGTCGCGGCCGTCGAGCAGCGGGAGCGGGAGCTCGCGGACGCGATCGCCCGGGTCCGCCGCGAGCTCCCCGAGCGAGAGGTCGAGGCGGAGGATCCCGCGTCTCGCGT
>JAVQXS010000231.1:0-3348 GCA_033578065.1 Thermoleophilia bacterium | reverse complement strand
GACGACGCGGAGTCCCTGGAGGAGGGCGTGCCAGCGCGTGCGCAGCGCGAGCGCCTCGCCCTCCCAGAAGCGCCGGCGCGAGCGCCGGATGTACCAGTTCGAGACGTCGTGCACGAAGGCCTCGTACGCGCGCACGACGTTCACCGTCAGCCAGCTCTCGTAGCCCGCGGTGGCGTCCGCGACGAGGGCGCGCGTCCGCTCGACGAGCCAGCGGTCGAGCGGCTCGAGCACGCCTTCCGGCCCGCGCTCGAGGTCGTCCCACCGCGGCGCCCAGCCCTCGACGTTCGCGTAGTCGACGAGGAACTTGCACGAGTGCCAGAGCGTGAGGAGCTTCCGCTGAATCTCGTGCGCAGGGCCGAAGCCGAAGAGGAGGTTGCGATCCGGCGGCTGCGAGCAGTACTGCCAGCGCATGACGTCGGCGCCCATGCGCGCGAAGGCGTCCTCGGCCTCGATCATGTTCCCCCACGAGCCGTGCATCTCGCGCCCGTGCTCGTCGAGCATCTTCTCGTAGCCGAGGACGCGCCGGAACGGCGCCTGCCCGACGAGGACGACCGACATGAAGAGCTGCGAGTAGAACCAGAGCCGGATCTGCTCCCGCATCTCCGACACCCAGTCCGCCGGGAACCACTGCTCCCAGTAGGCGTGATCCGGGAGATCCGCCTTCGTCAGCCCTCTCGCCGCTCCCGTCGCGAACCCCTCGGGGACGTACACGGGGTTCTCCCAGCCGAGCGTCGAGAAGGGGACGATCCCGGCGTCGAGCCACACGTCGCCCACCTCGAGGATCCGCCTCACCTCCCCGCCGCAGGCCTCGCAGCGGATGGGGACCTCGTCGATCCACGGCCGCCGCAGCTCCTCAAGCTGCTCGAGCCCGCGGAGCGCCCGCGCCTCGAGCTCTGCCCGCGAGCCGATGACGGTGAGGTGTCCGCAGGCGCAGGGGTAGAAGGGGAGGGGGAGCCCGTAGTACCGGCGCCGGGAGATGTTCCAGTCGCCCATGTTGCGGAGCCAGTCGTCCATCCGCTTGCCCATGTACGCGGGGGTCCACTCGACCGTCGCGTTCGCCTCGAGGAGCTTCGGACGGATCTCGTCCACCGCGATGAACCAGTCGTCGGAGACGCGGAAGATGAGCGGCGTGTGGCAGCGCCAGCAGAAGGGGTACGCGTGCTCGTACGTGTCGGCCCGGACGAGCAGCCCGCGGTCCGCGAGATCGGCGACGATCTGGTCGGCCGCCTCGACGGTGGAGAGGCCGTGGAGCCACCCGTACTCGGCGTGGAAGCGCCCCGCCTCATCGACCGGCGAGAGGACGGGGAGACCGTGCTCGCGCGCGAGCTCGAAGTCCTCGACGCCGCAGCCGGGAGCGATGTGGACGATGCCAGTGCCCGTCGCGAGATCGACCGCGTCCCAGGGGACGACGCGATGCTCGACGCCAGCGCCGGGCTCGAGGGTGTCGAACGGCCCCCGGTAGCGGAGCCCCACGAGCTCGACGCCGCGCGCCCGTCTCGTGAAGACCTCGTCGGGGAAGAGCGCGACGGCGACCCAGTCCCCGTTCTCGAGCAGGCCGTACTCGGCCTCGGGGTGCACGGCGGCGGCGACGTTCGCAGGGAGCGTCCACGGCGTCGTCGTCCAGATGACGAGCGCCTCGTCCTCGCGCTCGAGGAGCGGGAAGCGAACGTAGAGCGAGGGATCGATCCGGTTCTCGTAGTGCCCGTGGAGCTCGTGCGCGGAGATCGAGGTGCCGCAGCGCGGGCACCACTCCGTCGCGCGGTGCCCGAGAACGAGCCACCCGCGCTCGTGGACGATCTTCAGGAACTTCCAGATGTACTCGATGTTCGTGTCGGAGAACGTGTAGTAGTCGTTCCCCCAGTCCATCCACTGGCCGAGCCGGATCGAGCCCTTCGTCAGCTCCGTCGCCGACCAGATGACGACCTCGCGGCAACGGCGGGCGAACTCGGCCAGCCCGTACTCCTCGATCTCCCGCTTCGAGTTGAAGCCGAGCTCGCGCTCGACCCCCACCTCGATCCACAGCCCCTGGCAGTCGAACCCGTTCTGGTAGCGCTGGTCGAAGCCGCGGAGCGCCTTGTAGCGCTGGAAGACGTCCTTCAGCGTCCTCCCCCAGGCGGTGTGGACGGCGAGCGTCTTGTTCGCCGTCACCGGCCCGTCGATGAAGCTGAAGCGAGGACCGCCCCGGTTCCGCTCGCGGAGCTTCGCGAAGGTGCCCTCACGCTCCCACGTCTCGAGCATCGCGCGCTCGAGCGCGTCGTGGTCGGGCTTGTCGGGAAGCGACGGGAAGGGACGGCGCATCCAGACGAGAGTCTAGGCTCGGGAAGGGTTCACCCGGCTCGGCCGTTAGAGTCCTCGGTAGCTGTCGGACGAACGAGGGAAAGGATGAGCGACGAGATGGCAATCGACGTCACCGAGGCGACCTTCGAGACCGAGGTTCTGAAGAGCGAGACCCCCGTGCTCGTGGACTTCTGGGCGGACTGGTGCCGACCGTGCCACGCAGTCGCGCCCGTCCTCGAGGCGATCGCGAAGGAGCGCCAGGGGGAGCTCAAGCTCGTGAAGGTGAACATCGATCGCGAGCAGGGGCTCGCGTCCCGCTACGGGATCATGTCCATCCCGACGATCATCCTCTTCCGCAACGGCGAGCGCGCGGCCGAGGTGGTCGGCGCGCAGCCGAAGGCAGCTCTCGAGCGCGCGCTCGGGCTTGCTGCCTGAGCACGCGCGGCGATCGTTCCGATCGCTACGCTGTAGCAGCCAGAGAGCACATGCTCGAGGCTTCCCCCTCCCCCTCCCCTGACCGAAGGGCTGCCGCCTGGCAGCCCGTCGGCGCTCTTCGGAGATCTCGCGACGGAGCCCGCATCAGCTCGAACGCCCACGGCGCGCGGCGACCCACTCCTCGAGCATGGGAGCGATCCAACCGAACGCGAGCTCGTCCCGCGGCGGCAGCTCGTCGAGCGAGAACCACCGGAGCTCGCTCACGTCGTCGGCCGGCGCGGGATCTCCCGCGACCGGGATCGCCTCCCAGGCGAGGTTGACGACCTCGACGGCGTCGGGGCCCTCTCCGTACGCATCGGGGTAGACGCCGACGAGGCGTCCCACCGCGACCGTCAGGCTCGTCTCCTCCTCGAGCTCCCGACGGAGCGCCTCGACCGGCCGCTCGCCCTCCTCGAGGAAGCCCCCGGGCATGTCCCAGCGTCCAGCGAAGGGCTCCTGCGCCCGGCGCGCGAGGAGGAGGCGCTCGTTCTCGTCGAGGACGAGCGCAGCGACGGCAGGGATCGGGTTCGCGTAGTGGACGAACCTGCAGGCCGGACACTCGACGCGGCGCTCGAGGAGCGAAAGCGGCTGCGCGCA
>JAVQXS010000230.1:0-3369 GCA_033578065.1 Thermoleophilia bacterium | reverse complement strand
GAGCGCCCGTCGGAGCGCCTCCTCCGCGACCGCGAAGCTGTCGCTCAGCCGTGCGTGCTCGTGGGCCCAGCGGGCATGGCGCTCGGCGGCGGTCGCGGCGGCCTCGCGACGCCCGAGGAGGCCGGCGATGGCTTCGACCTCCGGCGCGATCCCGAGCTCGCCGCAGCGCCGCTTTGCCTCTCGTCTCCGCCTGCGCGTGGCTTCGACCGCGAAGCGAGCCTCCCCGAGCGCGTTCTCAGCATCACGAAGCTCCTCGAGCGCTGCCGCTCGCTCCTCCCCCCCGCGGGCTGAGGCGAGCGCCCATCCGAGGAGGAGCGCGCCACCAACGAGCAGCGCCACTCCGAGAACGACCTCGAGGAAGAGGGTGCCGATGCCTGCGACGAGGAGGGCGCCGCCGGCGGCGAGGAGTGCCAGTCGCGGCCGCTTCCCTGCCCGCTCGTAGCGTGCGCGCGCAGCGGCGACGCGCTGCTCGAGCGCTGGGTCGAGCTCAGGAGCTTCGGCCGCGAGCGCCTCTCGGAGCCTGCGCAGCTCCTCGTCGTCGGCGGCGACCTCGTCGGGGTCGGGATGCATCGGCTCGGGGCCGAGGCTGTCGAGGAGATCGCGCGCGCGGTCGTACCGCCGTCGGGCACCGACGACGGTCGCATGGAGGTCGAGATCGCCCGTCGGCGGAGGCGGCAGCGCTTCGAGCTCGGCGCGCAGCTCCGCGCTCGCAGGACCGGACAAGTCTGGCGCGGGCGGGAGCGCTGCCCACCGCTCGAGCGTCCCGGCGACGCCGTTTGCGAACTCCGTGTTCTCGACGAGTGGCAAAGGCGCCTCGCGATGGCGATCGGCGAGCTCTGCCACGCGGCGCGCGGTCTGCTCAGCCTCCCTCGCCTGCCGCTCGGCGAGAGCGGCCTCGAGCGCTCGGAGCTCCTGCTCGCGGTCTCGCGCAGCGAGCTCCGCCTCCTCTGCCTCGCGCAGGAGGGAGAGCACGCGCTCGTGCTCGCGCTTCGCTCTCTGGAGCTCCTCGACACGCTCGCGGCGCTGCTCGCGGGCTCGATGGAGCGGCTTCGTGCTCCCACGGCGGTCCTGGCCCACGTGCTCTCTGCGAAAGTCGTTGAGGCGAGCGATGGCGCGGGCGGCGGTCTCGTCTCGTCCAGCGCTCGCGGCAGCGCGCTGAAGCTCCTGCTGGAGCTCGCTCGGGTCCTGGGCAACGGCAAGGAGCTCTGCCTGCCGAACGCACGCGGTCGCGAGGAAGGCGCGTCGGGTGAGGCCGAGCCATCGTGACGCATCCGGAGCGCCGTCGTTCAGAATCTCGTTCGTCACCTGTCGCCCGGACACGAGATCTCGGGCGCTCGAGCGCCCCGGGTTGAGCAGATCCTGCTCGAGCTCGATCCTCCGACCGTCCTCGAGTCGGACGACGGCGCGCACCCTCCACTCGTCACCGGCCCACGGTCGATGGGCGCTCTCGAACGCTCGATCCTCAGCACGGGGCTGACCTCGTCCGCGCCTGATCCCGCAGAGGGCCGCGTACAGGGCTGCGTGGAGCGTCGACTTCCCCGACTCGTTGGGACCGACGACGACGTTCATCCCGGGTGCGAGGTCGAGCTGCTCGTTCGCGATCGGTCCGAAGGCGATGACCTCGACGCCCTCGACGATCACGTCTCCACCTCCAGGTCATCGCGCCCCTCGAGCGCACGGAGTCCGGTGACGATCGCGCGCTGCTTCAGGGCGTCGTCGAGATCCGCGTCGAGGAGGTCGCGGACGAACTGGCCGCGGACCGTCTGCTCCTGAGCGATCTCGTCGAGATCGTAGGCGGGGGAGAGATTCTCGGCGCGGACGAGCACGTGGATCCCGTCGACGGAGCGAGCGACGTCCTCGAAGCGAAGATCGACCTCGGGGTCGAGCTCTCCTGTCAGCGTCACGCGCGCCAGGCCGTCCTTGCCGAGCAGCGCCGCGCGGACGCGCTCGACGATCTCGTGCGCGTTCGTCGCGCCCCCGACGTCGACGCGCTCGTCCCAGAGTCGAGTCTGCGTGACGACGATCCGCGCGCGCTCGATCCTCCCGCCGGGTGCCACCTCGGCGATGACGATCCCTCCCTGCCGCTCCTCGCCGAAGCGCAGTGGCTCGAGCGAGCCGGGGTACGTGTACGAGCGTCCGTCGATCGGCGGGTGGTAGTGGCCGACGAACGCGTGCACGAGTCCGGCCGCCTGCACCTCGCGCTCCGCGAAGGGAGCGTGCTCGACCTTGTCCGCCCCCTGGAAGGCGAACTGACCGCGCTCCGATCCGTGGAAGAGGGCGAGGTGGCAGCCGGTGTCGCCGATGCGGAAGTTCTCGAGGAATCCGGGAGTTCCCGCGGGACGCAGATGCGCCGCGCCCCACAGGGTGATCCCGTCGCCGAGAGGAACCGCCGTCAGCCGGTCCGAGTCGAAGACGTGCACGTTGTCGGACCACTGCACCAGGCGGTAGAGGCTCTCCGGGCCCATCCAGTCGTGGTTGCCGGGGGCGATGAGCACGCGGGCCGGCGCGAGCGCGGCGAAGGCGTCCCGCAGGAAGTTCGCGGTGTCTCGGCTGACCCGGTCGTGCTCGTAGAGGTCTCCGGCGACGAGGAGGGCCGCGACCTGCTCTTCGTGGGCGTGTCGCAGCGCCGCTCGGAAGGACTCCCGGATGGCCTGACGCCGGCTGCGGGCGACGTCGGCCGGAAGCTGGGCGAAGGACGCGTCGAGGTGGACGTCGGCGATGCAGGCAAGTCTCATCGGAGTCCGAGTCTCTCAGATGCGCCGCGGTTCTTACGGCTCCGCGTGGTGGGGCGCAGGCAACGGACAGAGCTCGACTGAAGCGCGTTGTCGGTGAACGTCCACGTGCGTCGCGCTGAACTCGTACCCCCTCCCCCGGTTGAGGGAAGCACGGGCCCCGAACAACGTCCGACATTGAGGGTCGATACGTCGCTCGATTGCTTCGAAAGGAGGACAGCGTGATGGTGTCGAGCCAGAGGCGCCTACTCGCTCTCGCCCTTGTCGCGGGGTGCGCGACGCTCGGCGCTGGGGCGGTCACGGAGCTCTCCGCTGCTCCGAGCGCGGTCGGCTCTCCGGCACGGGACAAGCCGGCGAGCCGAAGCGAGGATCGGCTCGCCGATCCGTACCCGTACGTCGGCCCGGACGGACGGATCCATCTCTGCGTCGCGAAGCCGAAGCGGAACGGCGCCGCGAGGGTTGTCCCGGCCCGCAGCTTCTGCCATCCGGTGCACGAGTGGTACCTCGTGCTCGAGCCGGGCGGCTCGGAGACGACGTCCTGGAGCGCCGTCGCTGGCTCGTCTGCATCGTCGTGGAGCGCGCCCGCGGGTCCCCCCGGAGAGGACGGCGAGCCCGGACCGCCTGGTCCTCCCGGCCC
>JAVQXS010000229.1:0-3369 GCA_033578065.1 Thermoleophilia bacterium | reverse complement strand
CCTCTCCATCGACACGACGAACATCCTCTTCATCTGCGGCGGCGCCTTCGCGGGCCTCGACAAGATCATCGAGCGGCGCATCGGCCGCAACACCGTCGGCTTCTCCGCCGACGTCCGCTCGCGGGGGTCGGCGGAGAGCGCAGAGCTCCTCGCGCACGTCATGCCCGAGGACCTCATCGCCTTCGGGCTCATCCCGGAGTTCGTGGGGCGGCTCCCCGTCGTCTCCGCGGTTCACCAGCTCACGCGTGAGGATCTCGTGAAGATCCTCACGCAGCCGAAGAACGCGCTCGTGAAGCAGTACCAGCGCTTCTTCGGGTACGACCACATCGAGCTCGTCTTCACGGAGGACGCGCTGTGGGAGATCGCCGACAAGGCGCTCGAGCGGGAGACCGGCGCGCGGGGGCTCCGCTCCATCATCGAGGCGGCCCTCCTCGACGTCATGTTCGAGCTCCCCTCCCGCACCGACGTGTCGAAGTGCGTCATCACGAAGGAGACGATCGCGAAGGGGCTCAAGCCGACGCTCGTCACGAGCGCCGGTCACCAGATCGTCGAGCTCGACGAGCTCGCCGAGGAGACGGCGTAGCTCGGACCCGGGGGGCACCGCGGTCCGCCGCGAGCCTCGAGGGACGGGACACTCCACCCGTCGCCCCACGTCTCGGCCCGCAGCCGTGCGCGCGGAGGGGCCGCCCGTGAGGTTCACGACTCGGCCGGAGCTCCGCGGGACCTTCGGGATGGTCGCCTCGACGCACTGGCTCGCCTCGCAGGTCGGGATGGGGGTGCTCGAGCGTGGCGGGAACGCCTTCGACGCCGCCTGCGCCGCTGGGTTCTGCCTCCAGGTCGTCGAGCCCCACCTCAACGGCCCCGGGGGCGAGGCGCCGGCGGTCTTCTGGTCGACGCGCCGTGGCGAGCCGCTCGTCCTCTGCGGCCAGGGCGTCGCCCCTCGGGCAGCGACGATCGAGCGCTTCCGCGCGCTCGGACACGAGCTCGTCCCCGGGACGGGCGTCCTCGCCGCCTGCGTCCCCGGCGCCTTCGGGGGCTGGCTCCTCCTCCTGCGGGAGTTCGGTACCTGGCGGCTCGCCGACGTGCTCGAGCCGGCGATCGGGTACGCGGAGCGCGGCTACCCGCTCCACCGCGGGATCCGCGAGACGATCCTCGCCCACGAGGAGCTCCTCGCCTCCTGGCCCGGGTCGCGCGACCTCTACCTGCCGGCGCCAGCGGCGGGCGCGCTCTTCCGAAACCGCGCGCTCGCCGCGACGTACCGCCGCGTCCTCGAGGAGAGCCGAGGAGGCTCGCGGGAGAACGAGATCGAGCGCGCGCGGCGCGTCTGGTACGAAGGCTTCGTCGCCGAGGAGATCGACCGCTTCTGCGCCGCGGAGGGTGGGCTCCTCACCGGAGAGGACCTGCGTCGCTGGGAGGCGACCCTCGAGCCGGCGGCCACCGTCGACTACCGCGGCTTCACCGTCTGCAAGACGGGGCCGTGGGGGTCGGGGCCGGTCGCGCTCCAGCAGCTCTCCCTCCTCGAGGGGTTCGACCTCAGAGAGCTCTCGGAGGCGGAGCTCGTCCACGTCGTTACCGAGTGCGCGAAGCTCGCGTTTGCCGATCGCGACGCCCTCTACGGAGACGCCGACGTGCCGCTACCGACGCTCCTCTCGCGGGAGTACGCGTCGAGGCGACGGTCGCTCGTCAACGAGGAGGCATCCGACCGCTACGAGCCCGGCCTCGGCCGGCTCCCGAGGCTCCCGCAGGTTGCCGCGACTCTCGGCTCAGGCGAGCCGACGAGGGGCGACACGTGCCACGTCGACGTCGTCGACCGCTTCGGCAACCTCGTCTCGGCGACACCGAGTGGCGGCTGGCTCCAGAGCTCGCCGGTCATCCCCGCGCTCGGCTGGCCGCTCGGGACGCGGGCGCAGATGTTCTGGCTCGAGGAGGGGCTCCCCTCGTCGCTCCGTCCGGGAGCGCGCCCGCGCACGACCCTCTCGCCGGGGCTCGCGCTCCGCGAGGGAGAGCCCTACCTCGCCTGGGGCACGCCGGGCGGCGACCAGCAGGAGCAGTGGGCGCTCCACGTCTTCCTCCGCCACGTCGACCGGGGGCTGAACCTCCAGGAGGCGATCGACGCCCCCGAGTTCCACACCGACCACCTCATCTCGTCCTTCTTCCCGCGGCGCATCGTCCTTCGCTCCCTCGCGCTCGAGTCGCGCTTCTCCGCGAGGACGGTCGCCGAGCTCGAGCGCCGCGGGCACGAGGTCCAGCTCCGGTCCCCGTGGTCGCTCGGCCGCGTGAGCGCCGTCGCCCGCGAGCCGAGCGGGCTGCTGAAGGCAGGCGCGAGCGCCCGTGGCATGCAGGGCTACGCGGTCGGCCGGTAGCGGGCAGTGCCTCGTGACCGGGCTCGACCCTGCCTCGGCTACGCTTCGTCCATGGGACGAGAGCGAGGCAGACGGACACCGTCCCCGGTAGCTCGGCGGCGCCGCTCGTAGGAGACCGGCGCCGCGGCTCCGCGTCCCTAGACTCTCGCGCCATGGATCCGAGGTACTCGCCGGACGAGGTCGAGCGTCGCTGGCAGCGCACCTGGGAGGAGGAGGGGCTGTACGCCGCTGGAGCCGGCGCGCGCCGTGACGAGACGTACGTCATCTGCGTCCCGCCGCCGAACGTCACCGGCGAGCTGCACATGGGGCACGCGCTGAACGGCTCCATCCAGGACGTGCTCATCCGCTGGCACCGGATGCGTGGCTTCGACACCCTCTGGCAGCCGGGGTACGACCACGCGGGCATCTCGACGCAGAACGTCGTCGAGAAGGAGCTCGCGAGGGAGGGGCTCACGCGCCACGACCTCGGTCGTGAGGCCTTCCTCGAGCGGACGTGGGATTGGCTCGAGAGGACAGGCCGCACGATCATGGGCCAGTTCCGCCGCCTCGGCTGCTCGCTCGACTACTCCCGGGAGCGGTTCACGATGGACGACGACTACGTCCGCGCCGTCCTCACGTTCTTCTGCCACCTGTGGAACCGCGGCTGGATCTACCGCGCGAACCGCATCGTCAACTGGTGCCCCTTCCACGAGACGGCGATCTCCGACCTCGAGGTCGTCCACGAGGAGATGGACGACGAGCTCGTGACGCTCCGCTACCCGTTCGTCGACGGCGACGGCGTCGAGGGCGTGTCGATCGCGACGGCGCGTCCGGCAACGATCCTCGCCGACGTCGCCGTTGCCGTCCACCCAGAGGACGAGCGCTACCACCACGCCGTTGGACGCGAGGTCGTCGTCCCCTACGTCGAGCGCACGGTTCCCGTCATCGCGGACGACCGCGTCGATCGCGACTTCGGCACCGGCGCGATCAAGGTCACCCCCGGGCACGACCCGCTCGACTTCGAGAT
>JAVQXS010000228.1:0-3369 GCA_033578065.1 Thermoleophilia bacterium | reverse complement strand
ACGATGCGGCCCTCATCGAACGGCTCGAGGAGGTTGATGCAGCGCAGGAGCGTCGACTTCCCGGAGCCCGAGGCGCCGATGAGGCAGACGACCTCGTGCTCGGCGAGCTCGAGGTCGACGCCGCGCAGCACCTCGAGCGCGCCGAAGGACTTCCGGAGCCCCTCGATGCGGAGCGCCGGGGCCACCGTCACAGGGCCACCGCCTCGACCTGGCGCCGCCTCCGGTCGCGGGCGATGAGCCAGTCGGTGAAGCGCGCGAGCGGGATCGTGAGGAGGACGAAGAGGGTCGCGGCGACGAGGTAGGGCGTCCCCTTGAACGTCGCCGCCTCGATGATCTGCGACTGGTTGAGCACCTCTACGACGCCGAGGACGCTCACGAGCGCGGTGTCCTTCTGGAGCCCGATGAAGTCGTTGAGGAGCGGAGGGATCACCCGTCGCACCGCCTGCGGCAGGACGACGAAGCGGAGCGACTGCGCGCGCGTGAGCCCGAGCGAGCGGGCAGCGGCGTCCTGGCTTGGGTGGACGGACTCGATCCCCGCCCGGTACACCTCGGAGACGTACGCGGTGTAGACGAGGACGAGGGAGACGATCGCCCAGAAGACCTGCGAGGTCGGGATGCCCTCGACGCCGAGCGCCGGCATGCCGACGCCGAGCATGAGGATGACGAGGATCGTCGGCACGCCGCGGAAGAAGTCCGCGTACGCGATCGCGAGGGCGCGGACGGGGAAGAAGACCGGACCCGGCAGGCTCCGCAGGACGGCCACGAACAGCGCCGTCACGAGGATGATCGCCTCGGCGATGAGGAAGATCCGGACGTTGATGAGGAAGGCGCGGGCGACCTCGGGAAGGGACTCCCGGTACAGGCTCCAATCGAAGAAGTAGTCGCGGAAGCGGTCCCACCCCGGCGTCTGCGTCACGAGCGCCGCGAGGACGCCGAAGAAGACGACCGTGCTCACGGCCGCGACGAGCACCCCCCGCCCCTCGGCGGGGCGGGAGGTGCGGATCGTCAGGATGCGCGACCGCCGGTCGCCCGCCAGCGCCGGCCGCTACCTGAGGACGGGCGCGCCGCCGACCCGGGCGAGCCAGCGGTTCTGGAGCGCCTTGATCGTCCCGTTCGCCCAGAGCCGGTTCAGCGCGCGGTTGACGCAGCGTCGGAGCGGGTTGCCCTGCTCGAACACCATCCCGAAGCGCTCCCGGGTCCCGCCGCGGTTCGGGAACTGGCCGACGATGACCCCGTCCTCGACCTGCACCGCGGTCACGTAGAAGGCGGTCGGGAGGTCGACGACGATCCCGTCGATTTGCCCGTTCTTCAGCGCCTGGATGGCGAGGTCGTTCGTCCTGAACGCGAGCGGCCGCGAGGAGGGCCGGATGTGGTCGACGATGTACTCGTAGCTCGTCGTCCCGAGCTGGGCTCCGAGCCGGTAGGGGCGGAGCGCCGCGATCGATCTCGCGCGGGCGATGGGCGTCCCCTTCCGCGCGACGAGCGCCTGGTTGACGTAGTAGTACGCGTTCGAGAAGTCGACCTGGCGGTCGCGCTCGGGCGTGTACGACACCTGCGCCATGTACCAGTCGAAGTTCTTCTTCCCCGGACGGAAGGACTGGGCGAAGGGGACGTGCCGCCACTCGACCTCGCCCTTCCGGAACCCGAGCTCCCTCGCCACCGCGTACGCGACCGCCGACTCGTAGCCCTGGCCGCTGTACGGGTTCGAGACCTTCCAGGGCGGCCGGGTCTCGCCGCCGCCCCACCAGGGCGGGAAGGCGGGGTTGTCGGTCGCGAGCGTGAGCTTGCCGGGCTGGACGAGCCGCAGGTTCTCCTTCGCGCAGCTCCCCGTCTGGCTCGCGACGGAGGGCGCTCCCGTCGCCGTCGCCGCGAGGGCGAGCGCGAGGGCGAGCGTAGCCAGGGCGACACCGATGAAACCTGTGCGCATCGTTCGCGACTCCTCGTGTGGGTTGCCTCCGACCGCACGAGCCTACCACCGTCCCGCCAGCTAGCGTGCCGCGCATGGCGAGCCCCTTCGTCGAGCTCGAGGTGGGAAGCCGCGTCGTCAGGGTGACGAACCCCGACAAGGTGCTCTTCCCGCAGCTCGGCAAGACGAAGCGCGACCTCGTCGACTACTACCTCGCCGTCGGGGAGGGGATCGTGCGCGCGCTCTACGAGCGGCCGACGCAGCTCCGCCGCTTCCCGGACGGGATCGAGGGCGAGGCGATCTACCAGAAGCGTGTCCCTGCGCACCGTCCGGAGTGGGTGGAGACGGCGCGCGTGACGTTCCCCTCCGGCCGGCACGCGGACGAGCTCTGCGTGACCGAGCTCGCGCACGTCATCTGGGCCGCGAACCTCGCGGTCCTCGACTTCCACCCCTGGCCCTCGAGGCGGCGCGATCCGGAGCGCCCGGACGAGCTGCGGATCGACATCGACCCGCAGCCGGGGACGACGTTTCGCGAGGCGAAGCGCGTCGCTGAGCTCGTGCGCGAGGTGCTCGACGAGATCGGCTACGTCGGCTGGCCGAAGACCTCGGGGAACCGCGGCATCCACGTCCTCTGCCGGATCGATCCGCGTTGGGAGTTCCCGGTCGTGCGGCGCGCGGCGCTCGCCTTCGCGCGGGAGGTCGAGCGGCGGCTGCCGAGGAAGGTGACGACGGCCTGGTGGAAGGAGGAGCGCGGCAGGCGCGTCTTCCTCGACTTCAACCAGAACGCGCGCGACCGCACCATCGCCTCCGCGTACTCGGTGCGGGCCCGGCCGGACGCGACCGTCTCCGCGCCGGTCACCTGGGACGAGCTCCCGGACGTCGAGACGGAGGACTTCACGATGGACACGATGCCCGAGCGGTTCGCTCGGCTCGGTGACCGGCACGCTGGGATCGACGACGCGGTGTGCGACCTGCGCGTCCTGCTCGAGTGGGTCGAGCGCGACGAGGCGGAAGGGCTCGGCGAGGCGCCGTACCCGCCGAGCTTCCCGAAGATGCCGGGCGAGCCGCCGCGGGTGCAGCCGTCCCGCGCCAGGAGGCGCGCGTAGGTCAGCCGAGGAGCGCACCGACGCTCTCGCCGAGGTGTCGAGCCCGGCGGAGCTCGCGCCAGGTGCAGGCTGCGGGGTCCTTGTCGTCACGGAAGCGGAGGAGCTTCGTCCCGTGGCGGAAGCGCCGCCCCTGCACCTTGTCGTAGCGGACCTCGACGACGAGCTCGGGCCGCACGGGCGACTCCTCGAGGCCGCTTCCGCCCCAGCGATTCGGCTCGGCGAAGCGGCGCTCGGGCGCGTCCGCGAGGAGCGGCAGGACGCGGCGGGCGACCTCGTCGTGGCGGGAAGGCGCGACCGCCGCCGACCCGACGTAGTCGAGCTCGCCGTCCTCGCCGTAGAGGCCGAGGAGCAGGGTCG
>JAVQXS010000227.1:0-3381 GCA_033578065.1 Thermoleophilia bacterium | reverse complement strand
TCGGTCGCAAGAGGCGACCGCGCCGGATCTCGGCCGACGATCCGCTCGCCGATCGGGAGTGGATCGTCGTCGACCTCCACGTCCACACGGAGCACTCCCACGACTGCTCGATCCCCGTCGCCGACCTCCTCGAGCACGCGGAAGCGATCGGGCTCGGCGGGATCGCCGTCACCGACCACAACGTCTTCGCGGGAGCGGCCGAGGCGCTCGAGCTCGCCGCGGGCAGCAACCTCGTCGTCATCCCCGGCGAGGAGGTGAAGACCGCTGGGCAGGGCGAGGTGATCGGCCTCTTCCTCGAGCGGGAGATCCCGCGCGGACTCGCGTTCGCCGACGTCATCGCGGCCATCCGCGAGCAGGGCGGGCTCGTCTACCTGCCGCACCCGTTCGACCGGCTGCACGCGATCCCTGACCCGGCGACGCTCCACCGCCACCTCGCCGAGATCGACGTGCTCGAGGTGTACAACGCGCGCCTCCTCCGCGAGTCCTTCAACGACGAGGCGCTCCGCTTCGCCCGCAAGTACCGTCTCCTCGAGGGCGCAGGATCCGACGCGCACGTCCTCCAAGGGGTGGGCACGGGCGCAGTGCGCATGCGGCACTTCGAGGGCCCCGAGGAGTTCCTCCTCTCCCTGCGCTCAGCGGAGATCCTCCGCCGACCGAGGTCGCTCGCGTACCTCCAGTCGCTGAAGTGGGTGGCGCAGGTCAAGGAAAAGGTGCGCTGAGCGAGAAGGTGAGGCCGACCTCGTGCCTGCCGCCGTGCCCACCGACGAGATCTACGAGCGCTACCTCCGGAAGGCGATCGCCGAGATCAACGCCCTCGGCGACGAGCTCGCCCGCCGGGGAGACGAGCTCCACGTCCCCGTCCTCGGCTCCGGCCACCCGCTCGCCGACATCTTCCTCCTCAAGTACGCGCCGAAGCGGTCGGAGATCGAGGAGGGCGTCGCCTTCTTCGGCCGCTCGGGGCAGGCGATCCTGAAGTCGCTCGAGCGCCTGCGGATCGACCCGCTCGCCGTCTACGGGACGAACTGCCTGAAGTTCGGCACCGAGACGCCCGAGGAGGCGGCTCCATGGCTCGTCCGCGAGCTCCACATCGTCCAGCCGCGCCTCATCGTGGCGATGGGCGCGCAGACGGTCGCCTTCCTCAACGCGCTCGACTTCCCGCTCTCGCAGGCGCTCGATCCCACCGCCGAGGGCGTCCTCCAGCGCTTCACGGGGACGATCGACGCGCTCGTGACGCCCGACATCGACGAGTCCCTCGACGAGCAGGCGGCGAAGACGCGGTTCTGGAACGCCTTCAAGGCGCTCGGCCCATGGTGGGCAGAGCAGCCCCCGTACTGACCCGCGCTCGCGCCGGCGCGCTCCTCGGCGTGACCGCGCTCTTCCTTGCCTACACCTGGAGCGACGACGAGCTGTGGGGCCTCCCTCGCCGCTGGGACGTGGCGGTCCTCGCGGCCCTCGTCCTCCCGGCCTCGACCGCGCTCGTCTGGCTCGCCCTGCCGCTCGCGCTGCGGGAGCGACGACATCCGATCGCGCTCCCCGCGCTCGCCGGAGTCGCCGCCGTCGCGCTCGGCCTCCTCGGGCTCGAGAGCCCGTTCACCCTCGCGAAGCTCGCCGCCTTCTGCCTCGTCGGCTTCGCCGTCCTCTGGGCCTTCCACGCGCTCTGGTGGATCACGCTCGTCGCGGCGCTCGTCGCCTGGGTCGACGTGTGGTCGGTGGCGACGGGGCCGACGCGCCACCTCATCGAGGAGCGTCCCGGGCTCATCGAGCAGGTCGCGGTCGGCTTCCCGGTGCCAGGCGAAGCCTCCGTCCTCTACCTCGGGCCGCCCGACATCATCTTCTTCGCCCTCTTCCTCGGAGCAGCCGCCCGGTTCGGGCTGCGCGTCGGGGCGACCTGGGTCGCCATGACCGGCTTCCTCTCGCTCACGCTCGCCGTCGTCGTGCTCGCGGACATCTCCGGTCTCCCTGCCCTCCCCGCCGTCTGCGCCGGCTTCCTGCTGCCGAACGCTGACCTCCTTCTCCGCGACGCTCGCGCTGCCTGGCGCGCCCGCGGCTCGCGGCGAGCCGCGTAGCCCTCACCGGCTGCGGCGCGCCTCGAGGAGGGCGACGCACTCGACGTGCGGCGTGTGGGGGAACATGTCCACGGGCTGGCAGCGGACGAGCTCGTAGCCGTGCTCCTCGAGGAGGACGCGCACGTCCGAGGCGAGCGTCGTCGGGTTGCAGGAGAGGTAGACGATGCGCGTCGCGCCGAGGGCGCCGGTTCCGCGCAGCGCCTTCCCGGCGAGCCCCGCCCGGGGCGGGTCGACGACGACGACATCGGGCGGCCCCGCCCGCGCGACGAGCCCCTCGAGCGCCTGCCCGACGTTCCCCGCGAGGAAGCGCGCGTTCGCGATCCCGTTGCGCTCGGCGTTCTCGACCGCGCAGGCGACGGCCTCCTCGGAGATCTCGAGGCCCCACACCTCGCGGGCGCCGGCTGCGAGCGCGAGCCCGATCGTCCCCGTCCCGCAGTAGAGGTCGAAGACACGCTCTGCCCCGGTGAGACCAGCCGCCTCCCGCGCGAGCGCGTAGAGGCGCTCCGCCATCTCGGTGTTCGTCTGCAGGAAGGCGCCGGGGCGCAGGCGGACGCGGAGCCCGAGGACCACCTCCTCGATCGCTTCCTCGCCCCAGAGGAGCCGAGTCGGGAGGTTCGTGCGCTCGGCCGGCGTGTCGTTCACCGCCCAGTGGATCGATCGCACCTCGGGGAAGCGCCGCAGCACCTCGACGAGGTAGCCGGGCTCGAAGCGCTCCCCCGGAGCGGTGACGAGCGTGACGAGCACCTGACCCGTGTTGCGTCCCTCGCGGTAGACGAGGTGGCGGAGGTACCCCTGGCCAGTCCGCTGGTCGTACGGCTCGAGGCCCTCCTCGCGCGCCCACTCGCGCACCGCGAGTCGGACGCGGTTCCCGAGCTCGGTCGTGAGGAGGCACTCCTCGATCCCCACCACGTCGTCCCAGCGCCCGGCCCGATGGAAGCCGAGATCGACCCCCTCCCCCGTCTGCGTGAACGAGTACTCGACCTTGTTCCGGTACCCGAAGAGGGAGGCGGCCGGGACGATCGGCTCCACCGGCGCCTCCGCGATCCGACCGATCCGCGCGAGCGCGTCCCGGACCTGCTGCTCCTTCGCGGCGAGCTGCGCCTCGTAGGAGAGATCCTGGAAGCGGCAGCCGCCGCAGACCCCGACGTGGCGGCACCGCGCGGCGACGCGGTGCGGGCTCGGCTCGAGCACGCCGATCGACACGCCCTCGGCGAAGCCGCGCTTCACCTTCGTCACCCGAGCGCGCACGCGGTCGCCTGGGAGCCCTCCGCGCACGAAGACGACGAACCCGTTCAGCCGCCCGACGCCGTTCCCG
>JAVQXS010000226.1:0-3429 GCA_033578065.1 Thermoleophilia bacterium | reverse complement strand
CGTGGCCCTTCCCCGTGACGGTTTCCGAGCTCCGCGTCTCGGTCGAGGATCCGGACGCTCTCGTCGAGGCGCTCTCCCGCTGAGGGCGCTCCCCTCTCCTGAGGCGACTGCGAGGACCCCCTACTCGACGGTGACGGTCTTCGCGAGGTTCCGCGGCTGGTCGACGTTGAGGCCGCGGAGGCGCGCGATGTGGTAGGCGAGGAGCTGGAGCGGGATGACCGCGAGCGCGGCCTGGAGGAAGGCCGGCGTCTTGGGGACGAAGACGACGTCGTCGGCGTGGTGCTGGATGTCCTCGTTGCCGTCGGTCGCGACCGCGATGACGTGCGCGCCCCGCGCCCGCACCTCCTGGATGTTCGAGACGATCTTGTCGTAGACGTGGATGTTCGTCGCGACGACGACGACCGGCGTCGCCTGGTCGAGGAGCGCGATCGGCCCGTGCTTCATCTCGCCGGCCGAGTACGCCTCGGTCGGGATGTACGAGATCTCCTTGAGCTTGAGCGCGCCCTCGAGCGCGATCGGCAGCCCGATGTGGCGGCCGAGGTAGAGGAAGAAGGGCGCCTCGTGGGTGCGCCGCGCGATCTCCTCGAGCGGGTGGTCGCCAAGGAGGAAGCGCTCCATCCGCTTCGGGAGCTTGTACACGTGGTCGAGGATGAACTCGATCTCCCCTGGAGGCAGCGTCTCCCGGATCTGGGCGAGCTTGAGGGCGACGAGGTAGAGGAGCGCGACCTGAGCGGTGAAGGTCTTCGTCGCCGCGACGCCCATCTCGAGGCCCGCGCGCGTGTAGAGGACGGAGTCCACCTCGCGCGTCACCTGCGAGCCCATCATGTTCGTGATCGCGACCGTCCGCGCGCCCCGCTCGCGCGCGAGCTTGAGCGCCTCGATCGTGTCCCGCGTCTCGCCCGACTGGGTGATCCCGACGACGAGGTCGTGCTCGTCGATGACGGGATTGCGGTAGATCCACTCGCTCGCGATGTCGAACTCGACGGGGACGCGTGCCCACTCCTCGATGACGTAGCGGCCGACGACGCACGCGTGGTACGCGGTCCCGCAGGCGACGAGGACGAGCCGGCGCAGGTCCCGGAGCTCGGCGTTCGTCATGCCGAGGCCCTCGAGGACGAGCTGGCCGTGCCGCACTCGGTCGCCGATCGTCTCCGCGACCGCCTCCGGCTGCTCGTAGATCTCCTTCAGCATGAACGTCTCGAAGCCCGCCTTCTCGGCCCCCTCGAGGTCCCAGTCGAGCTCGGAGGAGCCGTGCTCGAGCTCGCCGCCGCCCGTGTCCCAGTAGCGAGCCCCCTCGGCGGTCACTGCGACGATCTCGCCGTCGCCGGGGAACTGGACGGTGCGCGTCTCTCGGAGGAACGCGGCGGCGTTCGAGGCGAGGAACGTCTCCCCCGCGCCGAGGCCGACGACGAGCGGCACCTGGTGCCGGGCGCCGACGAGGAGGCCCGGGTGCTCGCGGTGGATGACGACGAAGGCGAAGTGGCCCTCGAGCTCGCCGAACGCGCGGCGCACCGCCTCGACGAGGTCCCCCTCGTAGTGGCGCTCGACGAGGTGGGTGACCGTCTCGGCGTCAGTCTCCGAGGTGAAGACGTGGCCCTCGGCCGCGAGGCGCTCCCGGAGCTCGCGGTAGTTCTCGACGATCCCGTTGAGGACGACCGACACCACCCCCGGCTCGCAGCCGGCGAGCGGGTGGGCGTTCCGCTCGCTCACGCCCCCGTGGGTCGCCCAGCGCGTGTGCCCGAGGCCGGTCGTCGCGCTCGAGCGGCCTGCGCCCGCGCGCTCCTTGAGGTTCGAGAGGGCGCCGACCGCGCGCACGTAGCGGAGCGCGCCGTCCTCGAGGAGCGCGATCCCGGCCGAGTCGTACCCGCGGTACTCGAGGTGCTCGAGCCCCTGGAGGAGCAGAGGCTTCGCTTCCCGTGAGCCGACGTAGCCGATGATCCCGCACATGCGCAGGCCTCCTACGAACGCAAGGAGCCCGGCGACGCCCCGCGTCGGGCTCAGCCGAGCTCCTGTTCCACGAGCGCGGCGATGCTAGCACACATTCTCTCTGCATCCGCCGCGCTTTCCACCTCCACGAGGACGCGCACGACGGGCTCCGTCCCCGACGGGCGGACGAGGACGCGCCCGCGGTCGCCGAGCTCGGCGCCGAGCCGCTCCACCTCAGCCTCGACCGCAGGCGAGAGATCGCGCCTCGCGACCCGGACGTTCCGCAGCGCCTGGGGGAAGCGCCGGAGGACGGACGCCGCCTCGGAGAGACGGCGGCCGCGCGTCGCGGCGCAGAGGAGGAGCGCCGCCGCGAGGCCGTCGCCCGTGACGTGGTCGGCAAGCCAGATGACGTGGCCCGACTGCTCGCCGCCGAGGAGGCCACCCTCGCGGCGGAGCGCCTCGAGCAGGTAGCGATCGCCGACCGGGGTGGTCACGACGCGGATGCCGTGCTCGGCCATGAGCCGGTGGAAGCCGAGGTTCGTCATCACCGTCACCGCGACGAGGTCGACCCCGAGGTGGAGCGCGAGGATGGCGAGGATCTGGTCTCCGTCGAGAGGCTCGCCGCGCTCGTCGACGGCGAGCACGCGGTCGCCGTCGCCGTCGAAGGCGACGCCGAGGTCGAGCTCCTCGCTCGCCACGAGCCGCCGCAGGGCGGCGAGGTCGGTCGCCCCGCAGCCGACGTTGATGTTCGTGCCGTCGGGCTCGACGCCGATCGCGCGCACGTCCGCCCCGAGCCGACGGAACGCCTCGGGCGCGAGCGCGGAGAGGGCGCCGTTCGCGCAGTCCACGCCGATGCGGAGCCCCGAGAGGTCGGAGCCGAAGCGGTCGAGCACGTGCTCGAGGTAGGCGGCGCCGGCGCCCTCGAGGTCGATCACCGAGCCGCCGCCGGGTCCCGCTGCGTCGAGGAGCGCCTCAATCTCCGCCTCCTCCGCGTCCGTGAGCTTCGCGCCCTCCGGCCCGAACACCTTCACGCCGTTGTACTCCGGCGGGTTGTGGGAGGCAGAGAGGACGATGCCGAGGTCCTCGGCGAGGAGCGCGACGGCCGGCGTCGGGAGGACTCCTGTGAGCACGGCCGTCCCGCCTCCAGAGACGATGCCCTCGACGAGCGCCTCCTCGAGCTCCGGCCCCGAGCCGCGCGTGTCCCGACCGCAGAAGACGCGCCCGCCACCCGCCCACAGCGTCGCCGCCCGGCCGAGGCGCTCGACGAGGTCGGCCGTGAGCGTGTCCCCGACGACGCCCCGGACGCCGTCCGTCCCGAAGTAGCGCCGGGCCATGCCCGCGACGCTAGCGCTTCGAGAACTGGGGCGCCTTGCGCGCTTTGTGGAGGCCCGCCTTCTTCCGCTCGACGATGCGGGCGTCGCGCGTGAGGAAGCCCTGGCGCTTGAGCGGGACGCGGAGCTCGGGGTCGGCCTCGACGAGCGCGCGGGCGATGCCGTGACGGAT
>JAVQXS010000225.1:0-3448 GCA_033578065.1 Thermoleophilia bacterium | reverse complement strand
GAAGAAGTCCACGAGCGTCGGCACCCCTCGCTCCTCTGCGACCGCGACGACGTTCGCCGCCGGATCGATCCCGAGGACCGGGACGCCGGTCCCGAGGAAGTGCTGAAGGAGGTAGCCGTCGTTCGAGGCGATCTCGACGACGAGGTCGTCCTCTCCGAGCAGGAGCCGCCTCCGGATCATCTCCACGTACGCGCGCGCGTGCTCGACCCACGTCGTCGAGTACGAGGAGAAGTACGCGTACTCGCTGAAGATCTCGGAAGGCGGCACGAAGGCGGGAAGCTGCACGAGCCAGCACGCCTCGCAGGCGCGCACGTGGAGCGGGTAGAAAGGCTCCATCGCCTCGAGACGGTCGGCGTCGAGGAAGCTCTCGCAGAGCGGCGACATCCCGAGGTCGACGACGCTCAGGCTCAGCGGCCGCTCGCAGAACCGGCACCTGACCGGCGTCGCGGTCATCGCAGCGACGTCCAGCAGCTCAGTACGCGGCCCGCGCACGGACGATCGCGGGGAGGGTGAGCAGGATGAGTCGGAGATCCTCCCGGAGCGACCAGTTCGTCACGTAGAGGTAGTCGAGCTTCGTCATCTCGTCGAAGGGGATGTCGCTCGCGCCGAGCACCTGCCAGAGGCCAGTCATCCCGGGCTTCAGGTCGAGGCGCCGCCTCGCCCACCGTTCCACGTGCCGATCCTCCTCGGGGATGAGCGGGCGCGGGCCGACGAGAGACATCTCGCCCCGCAGGACGTTGAGGAGCTGTGGCAGCTCGTCGATCCGCCAGCGGCGCAGGTACGCCCCGACCCGTGTCACGCGCGGATCGTTCGGGACCTTGAACATCCGCGGATCGCCGTTCGCGTGCATGTTGAGGTGAGCCACCTCGGCCTTGCGCTCGTCGGCGTCGACCACCATCGTCCGGAACTTGAAGATGCGGAACGGCCGTCCGCGCTCGCCCATCCTCACCTGGCGGAAGAAGATGGGGCCGCGGGTGTCGAGCGTGATCGCGAGCGCAACCGCGAGGAAGAGCGGCGAGAGGAGCACGAGCCCGAGCGAGGCACCGACGAGGTCGAGCGTGCGCTTGAGGAATCGCGAGGATCGAGACAGCCGGGGTGGCGCGAGGCCGATGAGCGGAAGGCCCTCGACCGTGTGCAGCTGCGCGCCGGCCCCGAGCACCTCGAACATGCGCGGGACGATGTCGATCTGCACGTCGACGTGCTGGAGCGCTCGGATGACGTCGAGCGTCCGCTCGTGGGAATCGGTCGAGAAGGCGATGATGACGCGATCGATGGCGTGCGCCTCGACGAGCTCGGGGAGATCGTCCGTCGAGCCGAGGAGGCTCAGCGGGCCGACCCCGCCCACGACCGCGCCCCCATCGTGGTCGACGAACCCGACGACGTCGAGCCCGTACTCCGGGTGCTTGAGGATCTTCGTCGCGAGGAGCCGAGCGACCCTGCCGGAGCCGACGATGGCAACGTGCTGCGTGTACCACGGCGTCCGTCGAGCGACGGAGCGCGCGACCATCCGCAGGAGCGAGACGAGCGCGACGGCCAGGAGCCAGAAGACGACGAGCCTGCCGAGGGGTGGATGCGGCGCCTCGAGGAGCGTCGCGAGCACGAGGAAGAACCACGTTCCGAGCGTCGCGACCTGGAAGACCCCGACGACGTCGTCGACGGTCGAGTGGTCGCTTCGCTCCTCGTCGCGGTCGTAGAGGCCGTGGAGGCGGAAGAGGACGACCCAGAGCGGCAAGCTCGCCACGAAGAGGACGAGCTCCCAGCCGCTTCCGACCGCATCGACGCCCGGAATCGGCGGCGCAAGCAGCATCGCAGCGATGAACGCGACGCCGAGGCCGAGGAGATCGGCGACGAGGAGGAGCCGGCGCAGGAGCCACCCGCGCCGGGACCCCACTCTTCGTTGACCGACACCGACAAGCTCACGGAGGTTCGCCTGCCGGGCGGTCTCCGCGCGTTCCGAGACGACGCTCACTCTCCTCCTCCCCGACTCGCTCCCCGACTCGAGAACCTCTTGCGACGAGGCTTCACCACACGATAACGCGTCGGCGACTGGCGACAAGGCCCGGGTCTCCCTCGACCTTCGGCTAGATCACGCGCGAGCGGTCGCACTGTCAACGCCTGATCGACCGGTGCTCGCTTGACACTCGCAGGGGGCCATCCCATGCTGTGCGTACGGCGCTCGTTGCGACCTTCGAAGATGAGGACGCGCCCCCGCGGTCGAGCGCCGCCTCGATGACGAACGCAGCCCACCCCGCGAAGCCCCAAGCGCACGGCTACCCGGTACTCGCAGGCCACGAGGCACGCGGTCGCGCGCTCCCCGAGTTCGCGAGCGTCGACGTCGGAGTCCCAACGCTCGGAACGTCTCCCTACATCGTCGAGGCGATCGAGTCCGTCTTCGCGCAGACGGTCGGGTCGTGGACGCTCACCGTCTCCGAGAACGGGCCGGGCGACGCGCGCCTTCGACAGCAGTTGGAGCCCTACCTTCTCGATGCCCGTGTCCGCCATCTCGTCACCGGAGAACGAGTGAGCGTGGGAGCCAACCACACCCGCCTCCTGCGCGTCGGGGAGGCTCCCTACGTCGCGATCCTCCACGACGACGACCGCTGGGGCCCGAGCTTCCTCGAGCGGAGCATCGCCTTCCTCGAGCAGCACCCGAGCTGCGCCTACGTGTTCTCAGGCCACCTGCTCATCGACGAGCGAGGAAGGGTCGTCGGACGATCGCCGCTTCCGCTCAAGCCCGGCGTCCACTCCGCGAGCGACGTCCTGCCACGGCTCTACGAGCGGAACTTCATCGCCCCGCCAACCGTGGTCGTGCGGCGAGACGCGTACGCAGCCCTCGGCGCGGCGTACAAGGAGATCCTCTTCTGCGACCACGAGATGTGGCTTCGTCTTCTGACGCAAGGAGACGTGGGATGTCTCGAGATGTGGGAGGCCGAGTACCGCCTGCATCCCCTCCAGACCTCCTCCAGGAAGCGGCTTGAGTTCGCCGAGCGCCAGTTCGAGGTGATCGAGGCGACCTGGGATCTCCCGATCCCCTCCCGGGTACGACGTCGGGCGCTGGCGATGGCCCATGCGCGCTGCGCCCTCGACCTCGTCGAGCTCGCCGAGGGCAGACGTGCGCTGGGACACGTCCGTCGCGCCCTGACGAGCGACCCCTTCGCGTCGCTCCGACCCAGCGTCGCAGCGAGGATCGCGGCCGCGCTCGGCGCGCTCGCGCTCGGCCACCGGGGACGAGAGACGCTCGCGCGCCAGCGGCTCCGCCGCTACCACACGCGGGGAAGCAAGCCGGTGCCCTGATTTCCGGGGACGGGAACGAGACCTCGACGCTAGAGTGCGCATCCTCCACTGGTACCCGAACTTCCTCGGCGGAGGCGGCGTGACGCATGGGGTGCTCGGCCTCGCTCGAGCCCAAGCCGAGGCGGGAGCGGAGGTTCGGATCGCAGTCGCGGAC
>JAVQXS010000224.1:0-3451 GCA_033578065.1 Thermoleophilia bacterium | reverse complement strand
CTCGTGCTCCGTCCTGAAGGTGGCGAGGAGGTGCGCCTTCCGTGGGTCGTGGCCGCGCCCGCGCGAGGAGTCTCGCTCCTGAGCGAGGTCGAGCTCGTCCGGACGGGGCCTCGCGTCTCCGACGCGACGCCCGCCGTGCTCTCCCTCGTCGCCGGCTCGGTCGCCGGTGACCCAGATCCGCAGATCCGGCCCCTCGCGCTCCTCGAGCTCCGCCTCCTCCGCGACGGCGAGCCCCTCGGCACGCTCGTCCGACGCCGTGAGCTCCTGCCCGGGCGGTACACGTTCGGGCTCACGGGACGCGACGCGAGCGGCGCGGAGCTCTCTCCTGGGGCGTACGTCGTGCGCGTCGTCGCGCACCCCGGGGACGGGACGCGGCGACAGGTCGCCGAGGTGCCGTACCGTCTTCCGTAGGGCGTATATGCTCGGGCGCGAATCGACGTGCGAGGAGGCGCCCGTCCATGTCCGAAGCCGTAGCCACGTCGCACCTTCGCGAGAACCCGTACGAGATCGCAAGGACGCAGCTCGAGCGCGTCGGGGAGGTCTTCGGAATCGACCCCAACCTCGTCCGCGTGCTCTCGCACTGCAAGAAGGTCGTCGAGGTCTCGATCCCGTTCGCCCGGGACGACGGCTCCGTCGCCGTCTTCACCGGCTTCCGCGTCATCCACAACGTCGCCCGGGGCCCCTCGAAGGGGGGGATTCGCTACCACCCGGACGTCACGCGCGACGAGGTGAAGGCGCTCGCGATGTGGATGACCTGGAAGTGCGCCCTCATGGGGCTCCCCTTCGGAGGGGCGAAGGGGGGCGTCGTCTGCGACCCGAAGGCGCTCTCCGAGCGGGAGCTCGAGCGGATGACCCGGCGCTACACGAGCGAGATCATCACCGAGATCGGGCCCGAGCGCGACATCCCCGCGCCCGACCTCGGCACCGACAGTCGGGTGATGGCCTGGATCTTCGACACGTACTCGATGAACAAGGGCTACTCGGTGCTCGGCGTCGTCACCGGGAAGCCCCTCTCGGTCGGTGGATCGCTCGGCCGCGAGGAGGCGACCGCGCGTGGCTCCCTCTACTGCATCCAGGCGCTCGCGGTGAAGCAGGGGGTGCGCGTGAGCGACTACACGATCGCGATCCAGGGGTTCGGGAACGTCGGCTCGAACCTCGCCCGCCTCCTCCACGCGGCCGGCGCGCGGATCGTCGCCGCCTCCGACTCGCGCGGAGGTGTCTACAACCCGCACGGGATCGACGTCCCCGCCGCCGTCCAGCACAAGCGCGAGACCGGGGCGCTCGCCGGCCTCGCGAACACGGAGGCGATCACGAACGAGGAGCTCATCGAGCTCCCCTGCGACATCCTCGCGCCCTGCGCGCTCGAGCAGGTCGTCACGGAGGAGAACGCGGATCGCGTGCAGGCGCGGATCATCTGCGAGGGCGCGAACGGTCCTGTGACCCCAAGTGCCGACGCGATCCTCGAGGACCGAGGCGTCCTCGTCCTCCCCGACGTCCTCTCGAACGCGGGCGGCGTCGTCGTCTCGTACTTCGAGTGGGTGCAGGGGCTCCAGGAGTACTTCTGGCAGGAGGAGGAGGTGAACGCGAAGCTGCGCGACATCGTCGCGCGGGCGTTCGCGGAGACCTGGCAGACGAGCGAGCGCTACGGGACGAGCCTCCGCCTTGCCGCGTACGGGCTCGCTGTCCAGCGGGTGGCGGAGGCGACGACGACGCGAGGGCTCTACCCGTAGCGCGGGTCGTGCTCTACACGGCCGCCGGCTGCGGTCTCTGCGACGACGCGCTCGCCGTGCTGCAGGCGGCACGGAGCGAGCTCGGGTTCTCCCTCGAGGTCGTCGCCATCGACGGGGACGATGCCCTCGAGCGCCGCTACCGTGCCCTCGTTCCTGTCGTCGAGGTGGACGGCGAGGAGGCGTTCGTCCACGAGGTCGATCCGGACGAGCTCGCCGCGCTCCTCGCCCGCTGACGGTTCCCGACCGGGGCCCGGTCGGGCGCTGGCACAATCGTGACTCGTTGTCACAAGCGCTGGGGGTGAGAAGAGCGTGGCAGACCGTCTGACCGTGGGTGTCGCAGCGCGCCTGAGCAGGTACCTCCAGGTGCTCACGCAGGCGCGGAAGATGGGGAAGGACAGGATCTCCTCGCAGGAGATCTCCGAGTACACGAACATCAACGCGACGCAGATCCGGCGCGATCTCTCGATGTTCGGGAAGTTCGGCAAGCGCGGGGTCGGCTACCGAACGGACGCGCTCCTCGAGGAGATCCGCAAGATCCTCCGCACGCAGGGCCAGCACAACATCGCCCTCGTCGGCGCCGGCCGTCTCGGGAGCGCGATCGCGAGCTCGCCGATCTTCGCGGAGCACGGCATCACGATCGCCGCCATCTTCGACAACGACCCCGAGAAGATCGGCCGGAAGGTCGGGAACGTGACGGTGAGCTCGATCGACGACGCCGAGGAGGTGTGTCGAGACCGCAACATCATCGTCGGCGTCCTCGCCGTGCCTGCCGCGAGCGCTCAGGAGGCGGCGGACGCGCTCGTGGCGGCTGGGGTGAAGATCATCTTCAACTACTCGGAGGCGCTCATCGACACTCCCGCGGACGTGCAGGTGCACACCTCGAACCCCGCCGTCGAGCTCCTCTACGCGCTCTACTTCCACCTCACCTGAGGCGCCTCGGGCTGCGTCGCCGTCACCGGTGCCGCAAGCCACCCTCACGAGCAGCCCAGGCGCGGGCGAGCGCGACGCGATCGGCGAGGGAGGGGTGCGTTCCAGCGAGGAGCTGCACCCAGCGGGGCGGGGTCGGGTCGCCGAGCGACGTCCGGGAGAGCCCGAGCATGAGCCCCTCGAGGGCGGCCGGATCGCGCGTGACCTCAAGCGCCGTCCAGTCGGCCTCGATCTCCATTCGACGCGAGACGAGGTTCGTCGCCGGCGCGGCGACGAGCTCGAGGCAGACGACGACGAGCAACGCGAGCGGCACCGCCCGCGGCTCGCCCATCCCGCCTCGGCGGCGCGTCGCCCGCATGAGGAGCCAGGCTCCCGGGACGGCGAAGACGGCGAACCAGCCGATCCCCTCGAGGAGGTGCCCTCGCGCGTGGTGGGCGAGCTCGTGCGCGAGGATGGCGCGCCGCTCTGCCGCCTGGAACGGGTCTCGGAGCACCGTGTCCCAGAGGACGACGCGCCGGGTCGGCCCGATCCCGATGGCGTAGGCGTTCGCCTGCCGCGTGTCCTCGGCGACCTCGAGCACGCGCACCGGGAGCTCGCCGAGCCCGAGCTGCTCGCGGTAGTCGTCAGCCGCCGCGACGAGCTCCGCGTCGGCGAGCGGCTCCGTCTCCGACTCGAGGTACGGCGCGACGAGGAGGAACGCGGCCGCGATCGCGACGAGGATCGCGGCTCCTGGGAGCCACCAGCGCTCGCCGAGCCAGCGCGCGAGCGCCATGACGACGAAAAGGGCGAGCGAC
>JAVQXS010000223.1:0-3470 GCA_033578065.1 Thermoleophilia bacterium | reverse complement strand
GGGCGCGAGGACGGCGGCGGCCCGCGCCCTGCGCTCTCCCCCGAACGGGGAGAGCTCGTGCCGACTCGAGGCTACGGCCTGCTCCGTCAGCCAGGACGCGCGCGGGGCAGCGACGTCGCCGCCCCGCCCGCACGCTCCCATCGCGGGCCTGGTTGCCGTCAGTACCCAGCCGGGAGTCGGTACCCCTATCGGCCTCAGCTCGCCTGAGCTTGAGGACGGAGACTCACGGTCGCTGCCACTCGAAGACGGCGAGGAGGCAGCCGCCCTCGGTCCAGGAGTTGTGACGAGTGCCGGCCTCGTAGCTCACGAAGTCGCCCGGGCCGAAGACCGTCCCATCCGAGTCGACGAGGTCGCCCTCGAGCACGAGGAACTCCTCCATCCCGCGGTGCTCGTGGGCGATGGTCGTCGCGCCGGGCTCCATGCGCATGAGGTAGCAGCCCTGCCCCGTCGCGCGGTCGTAGCTCACCGGCAGCCAGCTCATCTCGGGCTGGACCGGGCCCTCGAGGTCGTACTCCTGGAACGGCGTCGTGTAGGCGTTGACGACGCGTCTGCTCTCGGTGTCCGTCATCGTGCGCTCTCCTCTTCACTCGTCGTGGACGACCCGTCCTTCCATCCCGCCGGCGACGACGACGACCTCGCCCGTCACGTGGCCGGAGAGGCGGTCGGAGGCGAGGACGACGACCTGCGCGGCGACGTCCTCGGGTCGCGCGATCTTCCGCAGCGCCATCGTGCGCGACACGGCGCGCACGTGCGCGGGATCGACGAGCCCGCGGGTCATGGGCGACTCCGTCCACCCAGGCGCGACCGCGTTCACTCGCCCGAGGGGGGCGAGGCGCGTGATCTCGTTCTTCAGCGAGCGCAGGAGCCCGCCCTGGATCGCGGCCTTCGCGGCCGCGTAGTCGGCGTGCCCCGCCTCGCCGAAGAGGCCCGCGGTCGAGCCGACGAGGACGAGCGCGCCGTGCCCCGTGCGGGCGACCTCGCGCAGGAACGCGCGAGCGGTGAGGAACGTGACCGTGAGGTTCGCGCGGAGGGTGTCCTCCCAGCGGGCGAGCGGGAGCTCCCAGAGCGGGACGTCCTCGCGTGGCCAGGCCCCGGCCACTGCCGCGCACACGTCGATGGAGCCGAGCGCGGCGCGAGCGGCTGCGAAGAGGGCGTCGACCGCTGCCTCCTCGGCGAGGTCGGCCTCCGCGAGCGGTGCTCCCCCGAGCTCGCTCGAGAGCGCCCCCGCACGGTCGGCTCCGCGTCGGTAGTGGAGGAAGACGCGGGCACCCTCCGCCGCGAACGCGCGGGCGCAGGCGGCGCCGATGCCGCCGGACGCTCCGGTGACGAGCACTCCCTTGCCTCGCAGACCTGCGTCGATGGTCGAAGGCTAGTGGCGGCGCGGATCGGGCGACCGGAGGACGCTCCGCGCGTCGACGTCCTCTGGGCGTCGGTACGCTCGCCAGCGATGCGCCGAGATCCGCGCGCTGACGAGGCGCCGCTCGCGGAGCGGGCACCCGACGAGCTCGACCGTGGGGTCGCCGATCTCGCTCGCCGCTTCCGCGCGGCGCTCGACGGTCCGCCGTGGGTCGGCGTCGACCTCGATGCGGAGGAGGTGCGCGCTCGGGTCGAGGAGCCGCTGCCCGAGCGGGGGATGCCGCTCGAGCGGGTGCTCGCCGAGCTCGTCGATCGGGTGGGGCCCGGCCTCGCCGGGACGACGGGAGGACGCTTCCTCGGCTACGTGACGGGCGGCGTGCTTCCCGCGGCCGCGATCGCCCAGGCGTGGGCGACGGCGGTCGACCAGAACACGGGCCTGTGGGCGCTCGGGCCGGCGGCGGCAGAGGTGGAGCAGGTCGTGCTCGGGTGGATCGCCGACCTCCTCGACCTCCCGCGGGGCGGAGCCGTCTTCACGAGCGGCGCCGCGGGCGCCAACCTCGTCTGCCTCGCCGTCGCGCGACACGCGGTCGGTCGCCGTCTCGGGGTGGACGTCAACCGGGAGGGCGTGGCTGCGCTCGGGCCGATCGGGGTCTACGGGAGCACCGAGCTCCACTTCACGAACGCGAAGGCTCTGCGCGTCCTCGGACTCGGCTCGGACTGCCTACGCTCCGTCTCCGTCGACGAGGCGTTCCGGCTCGATCCCGAGTCCCTCCTGGCGGCGGTCGAGCGCGATCGTCGAGCGGGCGTCCGCCCTGCGATCGTCATCGCGCACGCGGGGTCGGCGACGACGGGGGCCGTCGACCCGCTGGAGGAGATCGCCGACCTCTGCGCCGCCCACGGCCTGTGGCTCCACGTGGACGCCGCCTTCGGCGCCTTCCTCCGCCTCTGTCCGAGGACGGCTCGGCTCGTGGACGGCCTCGGGCGTGCCGACTCGGTGACGGTGGACGGGCACAAGTGGCTCAACCTCCCGAACGGGATCGGCTTCGCGTTCCTGCGCGACGGGCGGCTCCACCACGAGACGTTCGCGGGGACGGCCCCGTACCTCACGCCTCCGCGGGGTGCCGGACGCGACCTCCACGAGCTCGGGCTCGAGGCGAGCCGCCCCTGGCGGGGAGCAGCGACCTGGGCGGCGCTCAAGCACCTTGGGCGGGAGGGCGTGGCCGCGCTCGTGACCCGATGCTGCGACCTCGCGCTCGAGCTCGGCGCGCTCGTCGAGGCATCCCCTCGGCTCGAGCTCACGGCGCCGGTCGCGAGCTGCGTCGTCTGCTTCCGCTACCGACCGCCCGGGATGGCCGATGGCGAGGAGCTCGATGGCGTGAACCGCGAGATCCAGGCGCGGCTCGCGCGCGGCGGCCAGGTGCTCGCGACGGGCGGAATGCTCCCGAGCGGGTTCTCGCTCCGACCGGCGATCGTGAGCTGGAGGACGACGTCGGAGGACGTGCGCGAGCTCGTGCGCGAGGTCGAGCGTCTCGGGGACCGGCTCGTCTCGGGGTCCGGCGCGTGACGGAGATCGCTCGCGGCTGCCGGGAGCCCGGTCGGCGCTCGGCACGTGGGCGTTTGACACGACAGGCCGAACGCGGTGAGATTGCACGGACAGGCACGTTCGAGCGACCCTGCGCGCCGCAACTAACGCGACGCGCCCGACGTCACAGAGTGAGGAAATCCCCATCCGACAAGGAGGGCACATGAGGAAGCTACTCATCGCAGCCTCGACCGTCGTGCTCGCTGCGGCCGCGGTCGTATCGACCGCCGTCGCGGGCTCCGCAGGCACGGCGTCCACCGCGCAGCTCGCGCAGTGCACGAACGTCTCGCTCGGGTTCGTCGGCCCGCTCACAGGCCCGGCCGCGTTCCTCGGGCAGGAGCAGCTCTCGTGGCTGCGGTTCGCGGTCGACAAGTTCAACCGCTCGCGAGGCACGCGGTTCAAGGTCGTCCAGGGCGACACGCAGCTCAAGGCGCCGGTGGCGCGCACCGTCGCCCAGCGCATGGCCGCGAACCGCGACGTCTTCGCGGTCATCGGGCCGTCCGAGAGCCAGGCCGTCCGCGTCGGCGGGCCG
>JAVQXS010000222.1:0-3492 GCA_033578065.1 Thermoleophilia bacterium | reverse complement strand
AAGATCGTGACCGAGCGGCATCGCGTGGGCGCGGGACAGGGCCGGCGCCTCGCGCCCGTCGTCGGGTCGCCCGCGCGGGAGGGTGCCGGTGAGCGCTCCCACGCCGAACCGCGCCGACACCGTGGCCGGGTTCCTCGCAGCGTTCTCGCTCGCGCTCTCAGGCGTCGCGCTCGTCCGTCAGCCAGCCCTCCTCGCCTCGGCGGCGATCCTCGTCGCCCTCTTGGCTGCGCGCATGAGCGAGGTGCACCGGCGCCTCGCTGCGGTCGCGGTCACGGTCGGGGGACTCGCCTTCCTCGTCGGCATGTCGATCGCCGTCTGGGCCGAGACCCCGCTCCTCTGAGGGCCTCGCCGGCTGGTACAACAGGGGCCGTGGGCTCTCCTGCGTCCGCCGCGGGATTGAACGCGGGCTACGTCGGCGCGCTCCTCGAGCAGTACCTCGAGAACCCGGAGACCGTCGATCCGGCGTGGCGCGAGCTCTTCGAGAGCGGCGATCAGGGCCTCCTCGCAGCGCTCCCGGGGCTCGCGCGCCTCGTCGCGCCGAGACACGAGGTCGAGCCCGTCGTCGCCGAAGGGAACGGCAGGGGCGCGACGGTCGCGTTGCCCGCCCCAGCGGTCGCGGCGCCGCCTCTCGAGGAAGTCGCCGCGGAGGAGGGGTACGAGACTCCTCCCGTCCTCGCCCCGCCGCCCACCGCCGAGCTCAGCCTGCTCGAGGCGGTGGCGTCGGCGGTCGCCCTCGTGCGAGCGATCCGCACGCACGGGCACCTCGCCGCCCGGCTCGATCCGCTCGGCTCGGAGCCGCTCGGCGATCCGGCCCTCGACGAGCGCGAGCTCGCGGTGCCGCTCGCCCCTGAGATCCAGGAGCGGATCCCGGCCTCGATCCTCGGCGTCCACGTCGAAGGGACGACCCTCGCCGACGTCCTCCCGCGGCTCCGGGAGGTCTACTGCGGGACGATCGCGTACGAGATCGAGCACATCTCCGACCATGCCGAGCGCGCCTGGCTCCGGCGCGCGATCGAGTCCGGTCGCTTCCGCCGGCCGCTTCCCGCCGACGCGCGGCGGGAGCTCCTCGCGCGTCTCGCGCAGGTGGAGGGGTTCGAGACGTACCTCCGGCGAGCGTTCGTTGGCCAGAAGCAGTTCTCGATCGAAGGGCTCGACGTCCTCGTGCCCATGCTCGACGAGGCGATCGAGCTCGCGGCGCGCGGGGGCGCGCACCAGGTCGTCATCGGCATCGCTCACCGTGGACGCCTCAACATCCTCGCGCACACGGTCGGTCGGCCGTACTCGAGCATCCTCCGCGAGTTCGAGGGCGAGCGCACGATCGACGCGCTCGTGTCGGATCCGGAAGGTGGAACCGGGGACGTGAAGTACCACCTCGGCGCCTCGGAGTCGAGGACGACGCCGTTCGGGGAGATCGAGGTCACCCTCGCCGCGAACCCGAGCCACCTCGAGGCGGTCGATCCCGTCGTCGAGGGGATCACGCGCGCCGAGCAGACGGACCGCTCGTCAGGGGCCGGCATCCACGACCCCACGGTCGCGCTGCCCATCCTCGTCCACGGCGACGCCTCGTTCGCCGGCCAGGGAGTCGTCGCGGAGACCTTCAACCTCCATGCCCTCGACGGCTACTCGACCGGAGGGACGCTCCACGTCATCGCGAACAACCAGGTCGGGTTCACCACCGATCCCTCCGAAGGGCGCTCGACCCGCTACTCGAGCGACCTCGCGAAGGGCTTCGACGTTCCGATCATCCACGTGAACGCTGACGACCCGGAGGCGGCGCTCTCGGCGATCCGCCTCGCGCTCGCCTACCGGGAGGAGTTCGGGCACGACGTCGTCGTCGATCCCGTCGGCTACCGCCGCTTCGGGCACAACGAGCAAGACGACCCGACGTACACCCAGCCCCTCCAGGCCGCGCGGATCGAGAGCCATCCGCCCGTGCGCGTCTCGTACGGGGCCCGGCTCGTTGAGGAAGGGGTCGTCGCGCCGGGCGAGGCGGACGCGCTCCTCGAGCGCACGCTCGAGGAGCTCCGTCGCGCGCACGACGAGCTGCGAGCTTCCCTCGCCGAGCCACCGCACCCAGTGGAGCCGCGGGCCGCTCCCGATACGGGCGCGGCTGTCGTCACGGCGGTCCCCGCCGAGCGCCTCCTGCGGCTGAACGAGGAGCTGCTGCAGATCCCGGACGGCTTCACCGTCAACCCGAAGCTCGTCCGCCAGCTCGAGCGCCGGCGTGAGGCCGTCCGCGAGGGCGGGATCGACTGGGGGCACGCGGAGGCGCTCGCGTTCGCCACGCTCCTCGAGGACGGGATCCCGATCCGGCTCTCAGGACAGGACACGGAGCGGGGCACCTTCTCCCACCGGCACGCCGTCCTCCACGATGTCGTCACCGGGGAGACGCTGACGCCGCTCCAGGCGCTCCCCGGCGCCACCGCGTCCTTCGAGGTGTACAACTCCCCGCTCTCGGAGTACGCGGTGCTCGGGTTCGAGCACGGCTACTCGATCGCCGCGCCGGAGGCCCTCGTGCTCTGGGAGGCCCAGTTCGGCGACTTCGTGAACGCCGCCCAGGTCATCGTCGATCAGTTCATCGTCTCCGGACGGTCGAAGTGGGGACAGACGTCCCGCCTCACCCTGCTCCTCCCGCACGGCTACGAGGGAAACGGGCCGGAGCACTCGAGCGCGCGCCTCGAGCGCTTCCTCCAGCTCGGCGCGGAGGACAACATCCGCGTCGCGAACTGCACGACCGCCGCCCAGTACTTCCACCTCCTCCGCCGCCAGGCTCTCGACGCGACGGCTCGTCCCCTCGTGCTCATGAGCCCGAAGGGGCTCCTCCGCCTCAGACAAGCGACCTCGACCCTCGAGGAGCTCGCGAGCGGCTCCTTCCGTCCCGTGCTCGACGACCCACTCGCGTCCCGCGAGCGGGTCACCCGACTCGTCCTCTGCAGCGGCAAGCTCTACTACGACATCGTCGGGCACGAGCTGCGAGGGCTCGCCTCCGCCGTCGCGGTGGCGCGGCTCGAGCAGGTGTACCCGTTTCCGCAGCAGGAGGTCGCCTCCCTCGTCGCCTCCTACCCGGGGCTGCGGGAGCTCGTCTGGGCGCAGGAGGAGCCGCAGAACATGGGCGCGTGGCGCTCGATTCGGCACCGGCTCGAGGAGGCGGCGGCGCACGCTCGGCTCGTCGACCGCGTCCGCTACGTCGGCAGGCCGTGGCGAGCGAGCCCGAGCGAGGGGTATCCCACCCTCCACCACCGCGAGCAGGATCGGATCGTTCGGGAGGCGCTCGGCGTCCGCGCTCGGTAGCGCCTCAGCCTCGCCTCGCCCGCCAGGCGGCGAATGCGCTCACCCAGCGGGGACCGTGGCGGACGACGAGCCTCGCCCCTTCTCGTCGCGCCGCGCGCGCGACCCGCCGTCGCTGCGAGGCAGGAAGCCGACGCCAGGTTCGGTAGACGAGGAGGAGGACGGTCCCAAGGCGGAGCAGCACGCCTCGATGGTCGCACATGC
>JAVQXS010000221.1:0-3496 GCA_033578065.1 Thermoleophilia bacterium | reverse complement strand
AGGCCGACGCCGAACGCCGTGCGCGAGACGCGGAAGACGAGCGCTGCGGCCGCGGCGAGCGCCGGCGCGAGCGCGGGGAGCGTCACCTCGCGGAGCCGCTGCCAGCGCCCGGCGCCGAGGGTGGCTGCCGCCTCCGCGAGGCGGCGGTCGATGCCGGCCCAGAAGGTGCCGACGACGAGGACGACGACGGCGACGTTGAAGAACGCGTGCGCGAGGAGGATCGGCGCCCACCCGCGGTCGAGGCCCTCGGGGAGCACGGCGAGGAAGGCGAGCGCGACGACGAGCGTGGGCAGGACGAAGGGGGCGACGACGAGGGCGCGCACGAGCGCGCGGCCGCGGAACGCGAACCGCCCGACGACGTACGTCGCGGGGAGCGCGACGAGGAACGTGAGGGCGGTCGAGGCGACCGCCTGCCAGAGCGTGAACCAGACGACCTCGCGGGTGAGGGGATCGGCGAGGACGTCGAGCGCGGATCTCCCCTCCTGCGGGAGGAGCCCGCGCTCGACGATCGTCGCGAGGGGGACGACGAAGAAGAGCGCGAGGACCGTGAGCGGAACGCCGTAGGCGAGCGCGCTCGCGCGGCGGACGCTCAGCGCAGGACGATCCGCGTCCACTCCCGGATCCAGGTCTCGCGGTTCGCCTCGATCACCTCCGGGTCGAGCTCGAGCGGCGACTCGGGGACGACGGCGTGCTCGACGAACTCCGGCGGCAGCTCGGCGTTCCGGTTCACCGGGAAGACGAACATGGTGAGCGGGATGTCCTCCTGGAAGCGCTCGGAGAGCATGAAGTCGATGAGGACGCGACCCCCCTCCTCGTTCCGCGCGCCGCGGAGGATCCCAGCGAGCTCGATCTGACGGAAGCACGAGTCCTCGACCACCGCCGTCGGCGCTTCCTTCGGGCGGGGCGTGCGGAAGATGACCTCCGCGGGCGGGCTCGAGGCGTAGGAGACGACGATCGGACGCTTCCCCTTCGAGCCAGAGGCGCCCGAGAAGTGGACCGTGTACGCCTCCTCCCAGCCGTCGACGACGAGGACGCCGTTCTCGCGCAGCCGCATCCAGTAGCCCTGCCAGGCGCCCTCGCCGTAGCGCGCGATCGTCGCGAGGAGGAACGCGAGTCCAGGGGTCGAGGTTGCCGGGTTCTCGACGACGAGGAGGTCGCGGTAGCGCGGGTCGGTGAGGTCGTCGATCGAGCTCGGCGGGGCGATCCCCCGCCTCGCGAACCACGCCTTGTCGATGTTGAGGCAGACCTCGCCGTGGTCGATCGGCGTCACCCGGTGCTCGGGGTCGAGGAGGAAGCGCTCGTCGACGTTCTCGAGCTCGGGCGACTCGTAGGGGACGAAGAGGTCCTCCTCGAGCGCGCGCGCGAGGAGGTTGTTGTCGATCCCGAAGAGGACGTCGCCCTCCGGGTTCCCGGCGCTCAGGAGCGCCCGCGTCACGACCTCGCCCGCGTCGCCTCCCTTGAGGATGCGGAGCGTGAGGCCGCTCTCCTCCTCGAACGCGCGCTTCACCTCGTCCGAGATGACGAACGAGTCGTGCGTGACGAGCACGACCTCCTTCGGCGCCGCCTCACCGCCGCACCCGGTGAGGGCGAGCGTCCCGACGAGCGCGACCGCGAGCGCCGCAGCGAGGGCGCGGAGCCCCACGATACGTCTCCAGGCGGCGGGGCGCCACCGCGGCGCCCGTGCGTCAGCTCCGTCGCTCCCCAACCGGCCGTCGCTTCTGAACGTGTGACTCAGGGCCACGAGCAGTCACCTCCTCCGTGATCGGGATCCGGGCGCACCGCCAGCAGGACACCGCGCTCGACGGAGATGCGCGCCTCCTGGGCGACGAAGGCGTTCGAGAGGCCGCGGCTCGAGCCCGGTCGCAGCTCCTCGCCCCGTAGCGGGTACTCGAGCCCCTCCGTCCGGACCCCTTCGGCCGGGCCGTGGAGGGCGAAGAGGGAGATGAGCTCGCCGACGCGGCCGGCGAGCGAGCGCTCCTCGCGGATGACGTGGACTCGTGCGGCGCCGATCTCCGCGTCGAGGTCGGGCCCCGCCCACCGCTCCGAGCCGAGCAGGAGGAGCGTCGAGAGCAGGTGGTCGAGCCTGCCTCCCTCCCCTGCGAGCACGAGCACGCGGCGCGGGTGGAGGCGAAGCGCGGCCTCGAGGGCGAGCTCGAGGTCGCTCGCGTCCTTCGCGACCGGATGCCGCTCGATGCGGGCGCCCGCGACCTCCGCTTCCGCGACCGCCTCGGGGGCGGCCGAGTCGAAGTCACCCACGGCGACGGCTGTCCGCAGCCCGAGCGCAGCCGCGTGCTCGACGCCCCCGTCCGCAGCGACAACGAGCGCGTCGAGCGGCACGCCGAGGGCCGCCCTCGGCGAGGGCGGGGGACCCCCTGCGACGACGACGACGAGCTCCTGGGACACGCGTTCCTCCGCTGGCATTACCCAGATCAGGTTCTCGGGTCGGCGGCGCGCTCCAGCCGCCCTCTCAGCCCGGTTGCCCCGAGCTCCCCGTACGCTGAGCGCATGGTAGCGGTCGATCGGTTCGTCGCGCAGCTCGCAGCGGCGCGCGTCGGCTCCACCTTCAACCAGTACCGCGAGGGCGAGCGGGCGGCGCTCCTCCGCGAGCGCCTCGCGACGTACCTCGAGACGAGGGCGCGTGCCTCGATCCTGCTCGTCGGCGAGGCGCCGGGGTATCGGGGGGCGCGGGTGTCCGGCATCCCCTTCACCTCGGAGCGCCAGCTCACGGGGACAGGGCCGTCGGAGGCGACGGCGACGATCGTCCACCGCGTCCTCGCGGAGCTCGAGCTCGGGGAGGACGTCCTGCTCTGGAACGTCGTTCCGACCCATCCGGGCACCGCGTCCGCGAACCGGCCGCCGACCGCTGCGGAGATTCGGGCAGGCTGTCGCTTCGCCGAGGTGCTCGCCGAGGGGAGGCTCGCCATCGCCGTCGGTCGTGTCGCCGAGCGCGCCTTGGGGGTGCGCGGCGTGCGGCATCCCTCGCGGGGAGGCGCCGCCCGGTTCCGGGCCGAGCTCTGCGCGCTCGTGCGCGGCTGTCCCCGGTAGGTCTCGGGCCTCGCGGATCTCCCCCGTTGGGGGCATCGATCTCCCTCGCCTCGGGGACGACACCCAACCTGGGAGCTCACCCAACCTGGGAGCTCGCCGGGCCCCTGCGGCACCTCGGGCAGGCGATCGCTTCCGGATCGGAGTACGACGACCAAGGAAGGAAGGCACCCATGAGGCATCGCAGGCGAAGGACGCGCATCGTCGCCGCATGCGCCCTCGTTGCGGCTCTCGCCGCCGTCGGCGCCTACGCGTACTTCACGAGCGCCGGCTCGGGGACGGGCACGGCGCAGGTCGGCACGTCGTCGGGGATCATCCTGTCCGGCAACGCGGTCGGTCTCCTCTACCCCGGTGGCCCCGATCGTCCCGTGACCGTGACGATCACGAATCCCGGGAGCGGCGCCCAGCACGTCGGCACGGTCAGCGGCACCGTCGCCGACAACGGCGCCTGCGA
>JAVQXS010000220.1:0-3525 GCA_033578065.1 Thermoleophilia bacterium | reverse complement strand
GCGACGGTCGCCGCAGCCGCGCTCGTCGCCGGTCGGCGAAGCGAGGTGCTCCTCATCGCCTTGGCCCTTGCCGCGAGCACGACAGCGAACACGATCCTCTTCCAGTCGTACCTCGGCGCGCAGCCCGTGGAGACCTTCCCGCAGTGGATGATCCTCTCGGCCCTCACGTTCCTCCCGACGATCTCGGCGACCGCATGGCTCGTCGCACGCGCGGTCGCGCAGCGCCCGGGAGCCCAGCCGGGCCGCTGACCTACCCAGCGACGGCCACGAGCGCCGCCGCGCGCTCGCGGACGAGCTCCGCGAGCGCCGCGATGAAGACGGGATCGTCGTTCAGCGCTGGCGGGCGCTCGAGTCGGATCCCCAGCGCCTGCGCCGCCGAGCGGGCCTGGACGTCGAGGTCGAAGAGGATCTCTACGTGGTCGGAGACGAACCCGACGGGGACGGCAACGACGTCGCGCACCCCGCGCGCGGCGAGCTCCTCGAGGCGCTCGACGACGTCCGGCCCCGCCCACGGCTCCGGGCTCCGCCCCGCTGACTGGTAGGCGAACGACCAGCGCTCCTCCGGCACGCCCGCGCGCTCCGCCACGAGCCGCGCCGTCTCGAGGCACTGCGCCTCGTAGGGGTCGCCGGCGTCGAGGATGCGGCGCGGGAGGCTGTGCGCGCTGAAGACGACGTGCACGCGATCCCGCTCGGCTTCCGGCCAGCGCCCGAGGCCCGCCGCTACCCGGGAGGCGAAAGCCTCGATCACGCCTGGGTGGTCGTGGTAGCTCCCGACGTGCTCGAACGCGATCCGCCCGCGGTAGAGCTCGAGCCCGTCGGCGACCTTCTGCTCGTAGCGCGCGACCGAGAGGGCGCTGAACTGGGGAGCGAGCACGAGCCCGACGGCGCGCTCGATCCCGTCCGCGACCATCGTGCCGACGACCTCCTCGATCCACGGCGCCCAGTGGCGCATGCCGAGGTAGCAGCGATAGCCCTCGCCGAGAGCGGCCTGGAGTGCTGCGACCTGCGCTTGCGTCACCGCGAGGAGCGGCGAGCGACCTCCGATCGCCCGGTAGTTCGCGGTGATCTCCTCGAGCACCTCGCGCGGCGTCGTCCGTCCGCCTCGGATGTCGGCGAGGTAGCCCGGGAGCTCCTCGAGCGACGCCGGCGCGCCGTACGCCATGACGAGGACGCCGATCGGCGACCCGCTCACCGCGCCGTCCTCTCGTGGACGTGCTCGACGAGCCGGCGGACGTTGTCGACCGGTGTCTGCGGGACGATCCCGTGGCCGACGTTGAAGATGTGCCCGGCACGGCCGCCCGCGCGGTCGCGGACGTCGTCGATGCGGGAGCGGCGCTCCCGCCAGGGCGCGAGGAGCGCGGCCGGGTCGAGGTTCCCCTGCACGGGCCGGTCGAGGCCGACGCGCGCCCACGCCTCGTCGAGCGGGAGCTGCCAGTCGAGCCCGATGACGTCGCCGCCGCAGCCGGCGGCGTCCTCGAGGTACGCGCCCACGCCGAGCGCGAAGTTGATGACGGGCACCCCGGCAGCTGCGACCCGCGCGAAGAGCTCGCGGTTGAAGGGGGCGACCGAGCGCCGGTAGTCCTCGCGACCGAGCGCGCGCCCCGCCCAGGAGTCGAAGACCTGGAGCGCCTGCGCGCCGGCGCGGGCCTGGGCGAGGAGGTAGTCGGCCTGCACGGTGACGAGCTTGTCGAGGAGCCGTCTCCAGGCCGCCGGCTCCGAGAGCATGAACGCCCTCGTCCTCGTGAAGTCGCGCGAGCTGCCGCCCTCGATCGCGTAGCTCGCGAGCGTGAAGGGCGCGCCCGCGAAGCCGATGACGGGGATATCGCGCGGCTCGAGCTCGCGGCGGAGGATCGCGATGGCGCCGAGCGTCCCCACCATCGTCTCCTCCGCCGGCGGCGTTCCCAGGAGGTCGACGTCGCGCGGGCGCTCGATCGGGTTGCCGATCCTCGGCCCGTCCCCGCGCACGAACTCGAGCTCGAGACCCATGCCCTGGAGCGGAGGGAGGATGTCCGAGAAGACGATCGCCGCATCGACCCCGAGCTCGTCCACCGGTTGGAGCGAGATCTCCGCCGCGAGCTCGGGGCTCCGGACGAGCTCGAGCATCGAGTGCCGCTCGCGGAGCGCGCGGTACGCAGGGAGGTAGCGACCCGCCTGGCGGAGGAGCCAGACGGGCGTGCGGTCGGCTGAGAGGCCGTGGCAGGCACGGAGGAAGGCGGAGGTCGGCTCGGTCGCTGCAGCCGGCGCCGACGCCGTGCTTACGCCCTCGACTGCCACGCCACCCTGCCGACGAAGAACGGCCCCAAGCGCTCGAGGTGGAGCGAGGTCTGCCTCGTCTTCCGCATGCGCTGGACGATGATCGAGAGCGGGTGGAGCTCCGGGCCGAGGAGGCCGACGACGAAGTCGTTGTCCTGGCGGTCGAGGCCGTGGCAGGCGAGCCGGATGTCGTACCCGAGCCCGGCGCGCCCGAACGCCATCCCGATCCCGCCGTGCTCCATGAGGATCGCGTTCTGCTCGGCCCGCGAGAGCCGCTCGAAGGAGCCCGAGCGCCGCAGCGGGTACCACACCGCCCAGCGGAGCGCGGGATCGAGGACACGCCGCCGGGGCCGCTCGACGAGCGTCTCCACGAGGTCCTCCTCGTAGCCGAGGGCGTACGTCCGGCCGAGCATCGTCAGCTCCGGGCACGGCTCGAGCTCGGAGAAGGGCGGCTTCCGGAGGAACGCGCGAAGCTCGCGGACGAAGAGCTCCGGATCCTCGCTGAGGACGAGGAGCGCGACGCCGGTCGGGTCGTGCACGTCCTCGTAGAGGACGCCCTCGATCCCGGCCTCCTCGAGCGCAGCGGCGAGGGCCTCCGTGTCGGGGGCGCGGCGGTACGCATGGAGCAGCATGTACAGGCGCCGGTCGAGCGAGGTCCGCTCGCCCGAGGCGCTGCGCCCGTGCTCGGCGACGTCGACGGAGTCGAGCGCCTCCGTCTCGGGTCGCTCGTCGATCCTCGCCCTCATCCTCCCTCCCCGAGCCAGCGAGCCGCGTCCTTCGCGTGGTAGGTGATGACGAGGTCGGCGCCGGCCCGCCGGATCCCGGTGAGCAGCTCGAGCACGACGGCCCGCTCGTCGAGCCAACCCCGGGCGGCCGCTGCCTTCACCATCGCGTACTCCCCGGAGACGTTGTAGGCGGCAAGTGGGAGCTCGGGGTGCCGCTCGTGGACGCGACGCACGACGTCGAGGTAGCCGAGCGCGGGCTTCACCATGAGCGCGTCCGCTCCCTGCTCGACGTCGAGGGCCGCCTCGCGCAGCGCCTCCCGCGCGTTTCCGGGATCCATCTGGTGCGAGCGGCGATCGCCGAACGCCGGCGCCCCCTCGGCGGCGTCGCGGAAGGGACCGTAGAGCGCGGAGGCGTACTTCACGGCGTAGGAGAGGATCGCGACCTCCTCATGGCCCTCCGCGTCGAGCGCGGCGCGGAGCGCGCCTACCATGCCGTCGATCATCCCGCTCGGGGCGACGACATCGGTACCTGCCTCCGCATGCGAGA
>JAVQXS010000219.1:0-3542 GCA_033578065.1 Thermoleophilia bacterium | reverse complement strand
GCTCGCCGGTCGCGAGCGGGATCGAGGTCGCGCGCGCGACCACGGCCATCTGCTCCGGGCTGTGTGGCGGCACGGGCTCCTCGAGCCACAGCGGATCGAAGCGCTCGAGCCGCCTCGCGAGCCTGATCGCGCCGGCCGGCGTGAGCTGCCCGTGCGCTCCGATGAGGAGGTCGCAGCGGTCGCCGACCGCCTCCCGCACGAGCCGCACGAGCTCTTCCGCGCGGGCGAGCGCCTCGAGGCTCGGCTGGCGCGGGTCGAAGGCGGAGTAGGGCCCGATGGGATCGAACTTGAGCGCCGTGAACCCGCGCGCCGCGTAGGCGGCAGCCCGCTCGGCAGCGAGGTGCGGGTCGGAGTACACGTCCGTCGCATCCCCCGGCTCCGGGTAGAGGTACGTGTACGTGCGCAGCCGATCGTGGACGCGACCACCGAGCAGCTCGTAGACGGGCTTGCCCACGGCCTTGCCGACGAGGTCCCAGCACGCGAGCTCGATCCCGCTCAGGACCCCTTGCAGGGTGACGTCGACGCGCCCCGTGTACCCGCGCGCAGCGACCGTGCGCCAGAGGGCCTCGACGTGGAACGGATCTGCCCCGAGCACGTGTCGCTCGAAGACATCGCGCACCGCACGCTCGATGACGGTCGGGTGGAAGGTGGCGGCGTACACCTCGCCGACGCCCGTGAGCCCGTCGTCGGACTCGAGCACGAGGAAGACGAAGTACCGGCCGCCGAAGGAGGGTGGCGGATTGCCGACGACGTACGTTCGGAGCCCGGTGATCCTCACGCCGTGCGGGAGGCCACGCTCACGGCCGTCTCGAGGTGAACGCCGGTAGCCAGCCGACGAGCTCGGAGAGCTGCGCGCCGAGCCGCACGAGGTCGCCGACGATGAGCCGCTTCCGCTCCGGCGAGATCCGCGCCGTCGGGACGAGCGCCGTGAGCGCCGCGAGCGTCACGCCCTCCTCGTTCACGACCGGGACGGACGCGGCGTAGAGGCCCTCGGCCGTCTCCTCGACGTTCTCGGCGTACCCGAGCTCCCGAACCTCCGCGAGGATCGACTGCAGCTCGGCGACGCCGTTCAGCCGCCGCCCCGTCGGCGTGACGAGCAGGCGCCCGCCGAACATCGCCGCCACCGCTGCGGGCGGGAAGGAGGCGAGGACGACACGGCCGCTCGCCGAGGCGAAGGCGGGCGTCTTCGAGCCCACGTGGGTGACGAGCCGGACGGGCTGGGAGGTCTCCTCGAGGGCGACGAAGAGCGACTCGTCGCCGTCGAGGACCGCGAGCGCGATCGTCTCGTCGTGCCGGGTGAGGAACTCGGCCGCGACCGTGCGGAAGGCGGTGACGATCGGGAGCTCGGCCGAGGCTGAGCCCAGGCGCAGCGCGCGGATGCCGAGGTCGAAGCGCCCGTCCCGGTCCCGGACCGCCCAGCCGCGCTCCACGAGGACGGTGCAGATGCGGTGCAGCGTGCTCTTCGCGATGCCGAGCTCCCGCGAGATCTCCGACAGCCCGAGCGGGCTGCGGGCAGCGAGGAGGTCGAGGACAGCGAGCGTGGCGTGCACGCCGCTCGAGGCCGTGGGCCTGCCGCTTCCCGCCCGGCGGAGCGAGAGGGCCGCGCGTCGCTCGGCGTCGCTCATGCGTACAGCGTACAACGGTCGGAACCGAGATCCACATGCGGAACAAAGCTTGACGGTCGTAGCCCCTCGTGCGATAAAGGTGGGCACCAGGGTGGAACGCGACTCCAGAAGACGGGCGCTCGTCGGCGCGGCCCTCCGCCCCCGCGGGGTGTCGAGCGCGGAGTCTGCTGCCGCCTCGTTCTGGGCAGGCCTGACCCCATAGGAGGGATCGATGGACCGACACACGCGTAGGCAGGTCGAGGAGTACCGACGGAACGAAGCGGGGCCGCTCGAGAACGCCCTCATCGACGAGCTCGTGGGCGGCGAGCTCGACCGCCAGGAGTTCCTCCAGCGCGCGACGATGTTCGGCCTGGGGGCGAGCACGATCGGGCTGCTCCTTCGCTACGTCGGGGAGGCGGAGCCCGCCTTCGGCGCCCCGCTCGCGCCGGCGCAGCGCGGTGGGACGATCCGCGTCGGCATCCCCGTCTTCGGCGCGTCGCTCGAGCCCTACCTGCTGAACGAGGGCGGGTCGCTCGCCTTCGCGGGCATCCCGGGCGAGTACCTCACGTTCACGAACCCGAAGGGGCAGGTCGTTCCGTGGCTCGCGACGAGCTGGAGGCCGAACGCGGACGCCACCGTCTGGACGTTCCAGATCCGCCGGGGCGTGAGGTTCCACAACGGACGGACGCTCACCGCCCGCGACGTCGTCGCGAGCATGCGCCAGTACGTGGGCGCGAAGGGCTCGAACGCCGGCCTGACGCCGTACTTCGATCCGGAGGGCGTCTCGGCGCGGGGCGACTACACGGTGGTCTTCCGCCTCAAGTCGCCGGTCGGCGTGTTCCCGTACCTCCTGAGCCAGACGACGTACCAGGCGATCATCCAGCCCGCGGCGCTCGCCGCGAGGCCGGGGTCGTGGGTGGAGGCGGGCATGATCGGCACCGGCCCCTTCCGCCTCGTCCGCTACGTCGACAAGCGCAGCGCCGACCTCGTCCGGTTCCCGCAGTACTGGGGGGGAAGCCCACCGCTCGACGGCGTCAAGATCACCTTCTTCCAGAGCTCCGCGGCGCTCGTGCTGGCGCTGCGGGCGGGGCAGATCGACCTCGCGATGCAGCTCTCCCCGCAGGAGGCCCAGCCGTTCAAGAACAACCCGCGGTACACCTACTACTCGCTCCCGACCGCGGCGCACCGGCAGGTCTGCATGCGGACCGACGTCGCGCCGTTCCGGGACGCTCGCGTCCGTCGGGCGGTCGCGCTCGTCATCAACCGCCCGGAGCAGATCCAGCGCGTGATGCTCGGAGCGGCGACGGTCGGGAACGACCACCCGTTCTGGAAGGGGTTCGCCTCGACCGACCCGTCGATCAAGCAGCGGGTGCAGAACCTCCAGCTCGCGCGGGCCCTCCTCCAGGCCGCGAACGCGCAGAACCTCCGCTTCAACATCACGACGTGGAACTTCCTCGACCACGCGGACCACGCCGCCTCCATCCAGGCGTACGCGCGCCAGGCGGGCATCGACGTCGGCATCGAGATGATGGACGTGGGGAAGTACTACGACGCCGAGCCACCAGGGGCTGACTACTTCACGACCACGCCGTGGCTCAACCGGCCGTGCACGCTCACCGAGTACGGCGCGCGCGGGGTCCCGAACGTCTACCTCACCCGCTGCTTCATGTCGACCGGCGACTGGAACGCGTCCCACTACAAGAACCCGGAGTTCGACTCGCTCGCGCGGACGTACCTCGCAGCGGCCGAGATCAGCGCGCAGCGGGCCGCGACGAAGAAGATGGCGGGCATCCTCCTCCGCGACACGCCAGTGATCATCGACTACTTCATCAACTACGTCACGGCGAGCTCCTCGAAGGTGAAGAACTACGTCCCCGAGGGGATCTCGCACATCCGGCTGGCGAAGGTCTCCTTGGCGAGGTAGGTGCTGCAGGCAGG
>JAVQXS010000218.1:0-3560 GCA_033578065.1 Thermoleophilia bacterium | reverse complement strand
CTCATCGCCTTCACCTCGGCGGTGCTCGGGGGGATCGGCAACCTCACGGGCGCGGTGCTGGGCGGCATCCTCATCGGCCTCGTGGCCGCCTACAACGACGGCTTCGGCGACGCCCGCTGGACGTACAGCATCATCTTCACCATCCTCATCCTCATCCTCGTCTTCCGGCCTTCGGGCCTCCTTGGCGAGCGCGTCCCGGAGGGACAGTGAGGTGAGCGCGGCGGTGATCGGGGCGAGGTCGCGTCTGCGGGCGCTGGCGCGCGAGCCCGAGCGCTGGCTGCCGTGGGCGCTCGTCGTGGCCGCGCTCACGTACCCCTTCTGGTACGACGTCCCGCCTCTCAGCCTCCTCACCCTCGACGTCCTCGGGCTCAAGCAGGACGTCATCATCTCCATCGGCGTCTACGTCATGCTCGCGCTCGGCCTGAACATCGTGGTCGGGTTCGCCGGGCTGCTCGACCTCGGCTACGTCGCCTTCTTCGCGCTCGGCGCGTACACGGTGGGGTGGTTCGCCTCCGACAAGTTCTCAGGAGTGAGCTGGCACTTCGCCTCGACCGCGGTCGAGGGAGCCGCAGGCATCCACCTGAACCTCTGGATCGTCATGATCCTCCTCGCCGCCGTCATCGCCGCCATCGCTGGCGTCATCATCGGCTGGCCGACGCTGCGGCTGCGCGGCGACTACCTCGCGATCGTCACGCTCGGCTTCGGGGAGATCATCCCCGACGTCTTCCGCAACGCGGACAAGCTCCCCTTCCCGGGCGGCTTCCAGTGGAGCCCGCCGTTCATCGACTTCACGCACGTCAACCTCACGAACGGCGTCCGTGGCATCCGCCAGCTCGATCGACCCGGCTTCGGAGAGCGTCTCGACGCCTGGACGGGCGGGGTCCTCCCCGATCGCTTCGGTCCGACCGACCTCGAGCCGTGGTACTTCACGATCGTCGTCTTCGTCGTCGTGACGGTGTTCGTCATCAAGCGCCTCGAGCGCTCGAAGATGGGCCGGGCGTGGGTCGCGGTCCGGGAGGACGAGGTCGCGGCCTCCGCGATGGGCGTCCCGCTCATGCGCACGAAGCTCTGGGCGTACGGCATCGGGGCGGTCTTCGGCGGGGTCGTCGGCGCCTACTACGGCTCCTTCATCGGGTCCGTCTTCCCGACGAGCTTCTTCTTCAACATCTCCATCATCATCCTCTGCATGGTCATCGTCGGAGGCATGGGCAACGTGTACGGGGTCATCCTCGGGGCGATCGTCCTCCAGTACCTCAACGTCGCCGGCCTCGACAAGATCGGGCGCGCCTTCAACGAGGCCTTCGGGACGAACGAGACGGTGTTCGCCCAGTACAAGTTCCTCATCTTCGGCGCCCTCCTCGTGACGATGATGCTCCTGCGCCCGGAGGGGATGATCCCGAGTGCTCGCCGCAAGGCGGAGCTCCACGAGGCGGAGGAGGAGGCGCAGGCGGCGCTCGTCGAGTTCCATTCCCGCGAGTCTCGGCGACCGGAACGGGAGCGCACGTGAGCGCGAACGGGCACCTCCTCGAGGCGCTCCAGGTGCGGAAGGAGTTTGGCGGGCTCGTCGCGGTGAACGACGTCGACTTCACGATCCCCGAGGGGAAGATCGTCAGCCTCATCGGGCCGAACGGCGCGGGCAAGACGACGCTCTTCAACATCCTCACCGGCGTCTACAAGCCGACGCGCGGCGAGGTCTGGTTCCGCGGCCTCCGGATCACCGGGCTCCCGCCCCACAAGGTGACGCGGCTCGGCATGGCGCGGACGTTCCAGAACATCCGCCTCTTCCACAACATGACCGCCGTCGAGAACGTCCAGGTGGCGATGCACAGCCGGCTCAAGGGCGGCGTCTGGGCGTCGATCTTCCGGACGCCGCGCCTCAAGCGGGAGGAGGCGGAGGCGGAGGCGCGCGCCCGCGAGCTCCTCGCCTACTGCGGGCTCGACCGCAGCCAGTTCGACGAGTACGGCAAGAACCTCCCCTACGGAGACCAGCGGCGACTGGAGGTCGCGCGGGCGCTCGCCGCCGAGCCGGTGCTCCTCCTCCTCGACGAGCCGACCGCAGGGATGAACCCGCAGGAGACCGCCGAGTTCATCGACTTCGTGTACCGCGTGCGGGACGAGAAGGGCGTGACGGTGCTCCTCATCGAGCACGACATGAAGCTCGTCATGGGCGTCTCCGACCGCGTGACCGTGCTCGACTACGGGGTGAAGATCGCCGAGGGCTCGCCGGCGGAGGTGCAGCGCGACCCGCGCGTCATCGAGGCGTACCTGGGGAAGGCTGCGACGGCATGAGCGAGCGGGACGGCGCGGCGCTCCTCGAGGTCGAGGACATCCACGTCTACTACGGGACGATCCACGCGCTCAAGGGGATCTCCCTGACGGTGCGGGAGGGCGAGATCGTCACCCTCATCGGCGCGAACGGGGCGGGGAAGTCGACGACGCTCCGCTCGATCAACGGGCTCCACCACCCGCGCAGCGGGACGATCAGGTTCCTCGGGCAGGACATCACGAGCCGCCCGGCGCACGAGATCGTGAAGATGGGGATCTCGCAGTCCCCGGAGGGCCGTCACGTCTTCCCTCGCATGTCCGTGCTCGAGAACCTCGAGATGGGTGCCTACCAGCGCGAGAGGGGGACGCCCGAGTACCGCGAGGACCTCGAGCGCGTGTACACGCTCTTCCCCCGCCTCAAGGAGCGGGAGCGACAGAAGGCGGGGACGCTCTCGGGGGGCGAGCAGCAGATGCTCGCCATGGGGCGGGCGCTCATGGCCCGTCCGAAGCTCCTCCTCCTCGACGAGCCCTCGATGGGCCTCGCGCCCATCTTCGTCGAGCGGATCTTCGAGATCGTCGTCGAGATCAACAAGCAGGGGACGCCGGTTCTCCTCGTCGAGCAGAACGCGCTCATGGCGCTCGAGGTGGCGAACCGCGGGTACGTGCTCGAGACGGGGACGATCGCGCTCGCCGACGATGCGGCGGCGCTCCGCCGGAACGAGCAGGTGCGGAAGGCGTACCTCGGCGAAGGATGAGCGCCCGCCCGGGGCTCCCCGGGGTCGGCGTGCCGGCTCGCCCTCCCGCGCTCCTCCGGGAGGACGGCGCCGTGGCGACCCGAGGAGCCTGCCCTGCCCATCGGGGGCGGGGACGGCTCACCCGCCACGGCCGCCGTTCGCCGTCAGCGCTCCATGCCGCCCGGCGGTTCCGGCGCTCGCGAACCGTCTCCTCCGACGAGGAGGGGTGGGTAGGGAGGAGCGAGGAGGATGCCGAGTCTCGCTCTCCCTCCGGCGACGCCGTGCGCCAGCTCGAAGGCGCTCGAGACGCTCCGGCTGGGGACGAAGCCGAGCGCGCGCGCTGCGTGCGCATCGCGGCAGCCGGCGACGATGACACGCCCCAGGCGCTCGAGCACGGGAGCGCACGCTGCCCAGTCGGCGAAGGGGAGGAGCGGGTGGCAGGTCTCGCCGCGTCGGTAGCGGGCGAGCGCGTGCGGGTTCGCTCCCGCGACCCGCTCGGCCGTCGCGAGCACGTCGGGATCGCGCGCTCGGAGCGCGTCGAGGAGCGCGAGGTACGGGGTC
>JAVQXS010000217.1:0-3563 GCA_033578065.1 Thermoleophilia bacterium | reverse complement strand
GTGCGGGCGAACAGGGTCAGTGGTGCCGCCGTCCTCGTCTCGGGGCTCCTCGCGGCCGTCGTCGCCGTCCTCCTCACCGTGCAGTACCCGACGGTGACGCCGACCTTCGCGCTCCGCGAGACGATCATCGTCCTCGCGGGGGTCGTCGTTGGAGGCATGACCCGGCTCGTCCCGGCGACGCTCGGAGGGTTCGCCATCGGCTACGTCTCGGGCGTCCTCGGGGCGGCTCTCCCGACCGAGCAGAGCCAGTACCTCCCGTCCTTCGTCTTCGGCCTCGTCATCCTCGTCCTTCTCCTGCGGCCTGAGGGGCTCTTCGTCCGCGGACAGCGGACGGTGGAGCGCGTATGACGGATCGGCTTCGCGCGCTCGTCGAGCTCGGCGGCCCGGCCGGCCTCGTCCTCGCGACGGCGCTCCTCGGCGCGCTCGTCTCGCGCACGCTCGAGATCTACTTCATCAACGCGCTCATCGCGGTCGTCATCGTCGTCGCCCTCTACACGTTCATCGGCACCTCCGGCGTCCTCAGCTTCGGTCACATCAGCTTCGTCGCCATCGGCGCCTGGACGGCCGGCGTACTCTCCGTGCCGCAGGAGGAGAAGCCCGCCCTCATGCCCTCGCTCTTCGGCTTCCTCCGGGACACGACCGTGGGCAACGTCCCCTCGCTCGTCCTCGCCGCCGCGGTCGGCGGGGCGTTCGCGCTCGTCGTCGGGCTCCCGCTCATGCGCCTCTCCGGTCTCGCCGCGGGCATCGCGACCTTCGCCGTGCTCGAGATCACGAACAACGTCCTCCGCTACTGGGAGAAGATCGGCCCCGGTCTCACGACGTTCTCCTCCGTGCCCGAGACGACGGGCATCCTCCAGGCGGCCGTGGGCGCCCTGCTCGCGATCGCCGTCGCCTTCGCCTACCAGCGCAGTCGCTTCGGCCGCCAGCTCCGCGCCGCCCGCGAGGACCCGGCGGCCGCGCGGGCGGTGGGCATCTCCATCTACCGCCAGCGGCTCGGCGCCTTCGTCCTCTCGGGCCTCCTCGCTGGCTTCGCCGGGGGGCTCTACGTCCACTTCCTCCCGATCAACGCCGACGTCGTCTACCTCGACCTCACGTTCGTCACCCTGGCGATGCTCGTCATTGGCGGGGCAACGAGCCTCTGGGGTGCCGTCGTCGGGGCGCTCGCCGTGAGCGCGCTCGACTCCGTGCTCGCGAACGCGGAGAACGGGATCGACGTGCTCGGGCAGACGATCGACCTCCGAGCCGGCACGCGGATCGTCGTCGTGAGCGCGTTGATGGCGCTCGTCCTCCTCCTCCGCCCCGGAGGCCTCACCGGCGGCCGCGAGCTCTCGCTCCCGCGCGTGAGGGGTGGTCAGTCCGTCGCCGAGGCAGAGGCGGAGGCGTGAGCATGAGGATCTGCGTCGTCGGCTGTGGAGCCGTGGGGTCGCTCTTCGCGGCGAACCTCTCCTGCCTCGACGACGTCGAGGTGTGGGCGTACGACGTCTCCCGGCCGCACGTCGACGCGATCAACGCACGGGGGCTGCGGCTCGTCGGCGCGGGGGAGGTGCTCGGGCACCCGCGGGCGACCGCCGACCCGAGGGAGCTCCCCCCATGCGAGTTCGGGGTCGTCGCGACGAAGGCCATGCACACGGAGGCCGCGATCGCTGCCACCGCGCACGCGTTCCGCGACGGGGCCGTCGCCTCCGTGCAGAACGGCGTCGGCAACGAGGAGGTGATCGCCCGCTACGTGCCGCGCGTCATCCGCGGGACGACCTTCCCAGCCGGGAAGGTCCTCGAGCCGGGTGTCGTCCAGTGGGACGTGCGAGGTGAGACGACGCTCGGCCCCTTCGAGCCGAAGCCGGCGGCGATGGCGGAGGTGGAGCGCCTGGCTGAGGTCTGCACGCGGGCTGGGATGCCGACGCGCGCCGTCCCTGACGCGCGTCCCGCCCAGTGGCGGAAGGTGATCTTCAACGCGGCGACGAACCCGATCGGCGCGCTCACGGGACTCACGCACGGCCGTGTCTGCGAGCGGCGCGATCTGCGGGCCCTCGTGAGCGCGCTCGTCGAGGAGGGCAAGGCCGTCGCGGCAGCGCAGGGGATCGTCCTCGACGCCGACCCCGAGGAGCTCATCGACCACGCCGCGCGGCCCGAGGTCGCGTACGACCACAAGGCGAGCATGCTCCAGGACGTCGAGGCACGGCGTCCCACCGAGATCGACTTCCTGAACGGGGGCATCGCGCGCTTCGGTCGGGAGCTCGGCGTGCCCACGCCCCTGAACGACACCGTCACCCGACTCGTGAAGGCCCTGGAGGACTCGTGGAGATGAACGAGGAGCTGCAGCGGCGGCATGCGAACGTCCGCGCCGCCATAGCGGAGCACGACCTCGACGCGCTCGTCGTCGCAGGGAGCGAGTACACCGGCTTCGAGGGGGCCGTGACGTACCTCTCCGGCTTCCAGATCGTCCACCGGTACGCGTACGTCGTCGTCCCGGCGGAGGGAGCGCCCTTCATCGTCTTCCCGAGCGAGGCGCGCTACGTCGGCGAGCACGCGACCGCGCAGCTCGAGCAAGCCTTCCACGACCGCCCGGGCGCGCTCATCGCCGATCGGGCGCGTGACGCCGGCTGGATGCGGATCGGCGTCTACGGGCTCGACTACGTCATGGCCGTTCGCGACTACCGCGCGCTCGAGGGCTTCGAGCTCGTGCCCTTCGACGTCGAGTTCGACCTCGCCCGCGCGGTGAAGAGCGAGGCCGAGCTCGCGTCCGTGCGCGACTCGGTGCGGATCAACGAGCGCGGGTTCGAGGTCTTCCTCGACGCGTACGCTCCCGGGCGCTCCGCGGCTGAGGTGATGGCGGAGGCGGAGCGGTTCTTCGTCGCCGAGGGGTGCGGTCGGCTGACGATGAACATGGTCCTGACCGGGACGGATGCCTTCGCTCGGCCGGAATTCAAGATCGCGCGGCGCGAGGAGGTTCTCGGGAACTTCGTCCTCCCCTCGCTCGAGGTCGCGGGGCCGGGGATGCACTGGGTCGAGGTCTCGCGGGCGATCGCGGCGCCGGGAGCGGCGCTCTCGACCGACACCGAGCGGATGCTCGAGGCGTACCTTGAGTACCACGAGGCCGCGCGCGGTGCGATGCGCCCGGGCGCGACGTGCCACGACGTCCATCGCGCGGTCGCGGCGGGGTTCGTCGCTCGCGGCTACCACCTCGGGCACGTCACCGGCCACTCGATCGGGATGACGATGATCGAGCACCCGAAGGTCGGAGAGGGGGTGGAGACGGAGCTCCGCGCGGGGATGGTCCTCTCCATGCACCCGCACGCGATCGCGCCGAACGGCGAGGACACGCTCTACATGCAGGACACCTGGCTCGTCACGGAGGAGGGCGGCGAGCCGCTCTCCCGCCTCCCCCTGCGGATCTACTCGCCCTGACGCGCCCCGAGAGCTCGGTGCTGACCTACGTGCTGTGGTCGCGCTCCTCGATCGTCGGCAGCGCGTCGAGGTCGCGCTGGACGCTGCGCACGAACTCCTCGCTCTCGTCGTCGGCCGTGAGCACCCGGAGCTGGGCCTTCCGCCTCCGGCGCTCGCGC
>JAVQXS010000216.1:0-3581 GCA_033578065.1 Thermoleophilia bacterium | reverse complement strand
GAGCTCGGCGCGGCAAGCGAGGATCTGCGCCTCTGCCTCGGGGCGAGCCGGCGTGGCTAGGGTCTCGGCGTCGAGGGGCGATCGGCGAGCCCGCTCCAGCCGTCTTCTCAGTGGTGACCCAGCGCCGATGGAGCCGGTCGCCCGGCTCGCTCCCCAGGCGGCTGCGGCCGCCTGCGGGCCTCCTCCTCCAACGAGGATCAACGAGACGATGCGTGAGCGGGGGAGAGAGCGAGTAGCGCATCCTGCGCGGCGGGCAGACCGGCTCATGCCTCTGGGCCCCTGGCGAGCTGGGATCTCGACAACCCCAAGGCTCGCCGGAGGCCCGGGCGCGATCAGCCGTCTCGAAGGTGTGTAGGCAGTCCAGCTGACTCGAGAGCTGTGAGAAGCAAGAGACGCTTCTCGAATGCAGCTTCTCGAATGCAGCTTGGTGGAGCGTCGAGGCCGGCGGTCGGCCGATCCACCGTCGCGCTCGTAGCCGGGCCGGAAAGGTGGAGCTAGCCGGACTCGAACCGGCGACCTCCTGGGTGCGATCCAGGCGCTCTCCCAGCTGAGCTATAGCCCCGCGACGCCCGATTGTAGCCGCCGTCAGGGGTCGCCACGGGGGGCGCGGGGACCCGCAGGGAGCGCTGGCGGCGCAGCTGGCGAGGCGGGCGGCAGCGCGCACATCGCCGCCTCCTCGGTCGGGTCGACGAGCCGGGGTCGATCCTGCGCGTGGGGGATAGCGGCGCCCCCAATGAGGATGCCGATGACGAGGAGCCAGAGGGCAGCCGTCGCCCGCGCCCACAGGGGGTAGGCGGGTCGCCGTCGCGCTCCTCCTCCACCCGAGGGGACTCGGGGGAGGGGTCGCGGGGCGGGCCGGAGCCCGGAGAGGGGCAACGGAGGGTCGGGCAGGGCCGCGCGGGCCCGGGCCGCGAGGTCGGGATCGACGAGCACGAGCTCTGGGCTCAGGGGGTGCTGCGGCATCGTCCCCTCATTCTCCCCAACCGTGGCGTTCCCTCGCGGGCACCGGGCCCGAGACGAGGCGCCCGCCCCTTGGGCGGCGAGCGCGAGCGGAGATCCCTGCTCCGAGTCCGTGCGGAGCCGGACCGAGCGCGCTGGCGCGGGATCGTACGTGGGTGCGAGAGAGGTCAGCGCGGCTTCGAGACGACGGGAAGGCGCTCGGAGGGGAGAGCAGGTCTCGCCGCGCTGCGCGCGCGCTCGCGGCTCACCGGACGCCAGCTCGCCGACGGGCGCGCTCTCGCTCCCCGAGCCGCTCCTCGAGCTCCGTGATCTCTCGCCGGAGCTCGCGGTAGCGCTCCCAGCGCTCGGGAGCGAGCTCGCCGGTGGCGATCGCCGCGCGCACCGCGCATCCAGGCTCGACCTCATGGCGACAGTCCGAGAAGCGGCAGCGGCCGAAGAGGTCGACGACGTCGGGGAAGGCCTCCTCGAGACCTTGGGCCGCGAGCCAGAGGTGCGCCTCGCGCATGCCAGGGTTGTCGATGAGGAGCCCGCCGCTGGGGAGGAGGACGAGCTCCCGCCGCGTCGTCGTGTGACGACCGGCGCCGCCCTTGCCGACCTCGCCCGTCGCGAGGCGCTCCTCGCCGACGAGCGCGTTCACGAGCGACGACTTGCCGACCCCTGAAGGCCCGACGAGCGCGCCCGTCACGCCCTGGCCGAGCCGCGAGCGAAGCTCGACGAGTCCCGCCCCGGTCCGCGTGGAGACGACGTGGACGGGGATGTCGGCGGCGAGCGCGGCAACCGCGTCGCGCGTCGGAGTCACGTCCTCCACGAGGTCGGCCTTCGTGAGCACGATCTCCGGTCGGGCACCGCTCTCCCACGCGAGGGCGAGGGTGCGCTCGAGCATCGGCGCGTCGATCGGATCGGGGAGCGCGGCTGTCACGAAGACGAGGTCGATGTTCGCAGCCACGATCTGCTCGTGCCCCGGATCGAGCGCGGGGTCGGGGGAGCGGCGCCGGGAGAAGCGCGAGCGGCGGGGGAGCACCGCTCGAAGGAGCGGTGTCGCGCGCCCGCGCTCGAGCGCGACCCAGTCGCCGACGACAGGACGCTCCGCCGAGCTCGAAGCCTCGTGCCGAACGCGCCCCGGAAGCCGCGCCCGCAACGCTCCCTCCTCGGTGAGGACGTCGTAGGCGCCGCGATGGACGACGGCGACGCGCCCCGGGACGAGGCCCCTCCTGCGGTGCTCGGAGAACGTCGCCTCCCAGCCTGCGTCCCAGCCGAGATCCTCGAGCGGAGGCACGCTGCTCAACCTCCCCCGAGTCGGCGGCGTCCGAGGCCGAGGCTCACGACTCGAGAGCGCGCCGGAGCGCCGCCTCGAGCTCGGGGTACGAGAACGCGAAGCCGGCGTCGAGGAGCCGTGCCGGGAGCGCACGCTGGCCCTCGAGGAGAGTCGCCTCCCCCATCTCGCCGAGGAGCATGCGCACCGCCACCGCCGGGAGCGGGAGAGCAGTCGGTCTCCGGAGGACGCGTCCGAGCGTCCTCGTGAAGCGGGCGCTCGTCGCCGGGCTCGGAGAGACGAGGTTGTACGCGCCCTCGAGCTCGCGCTCGAGGGCGAACGCGTACGCGGAGACGACGTCGTCGAGCGCGACCCAGCTCCACCACTGCTTCCCCGAGCCGACTCGCCCGCCGAGCCCGAGTCGAAAGGGGGTGAGCATCTTCGCGAGCGCCCCGCCGCGCCGACTGAGCACGATGCCTTGCCGGAAGGTGACGACCCGTGCGCCCGCCTCCCGCGCCGGGTCGGCGGCTGCCTCCCACGCCTTGCCTACCTCGGCGAGGAAGCCCGAGCCGAGCTCCGACTCCTCGGTCAGGATCTCGTCGCCCCGGTCTCCGTAGATCCCGACGCCGCCCGCCGAGACGAGCGCCGGACGACGCTCGAGGGCGGCGACAGTCTGTGCGAGGAGCGCGGTGGGCCCCACCCGCGAGTCCCGGATCTCGCGCTTGCGCCGCTCCGTCCACCGGGCAGCGATGGTCGCTCCGCTCAGGTTGACGAAGGCGTCGACGTCGGCGACCGCGTCCGGATCGAGGACGCCGGCCGCGGGATCCCACGGAACCTCGTCGCCTGCCGCTCGCTCGCGTCGCACGAGCCGGACGACCTCGTAGCCGCGCTCGCGGAGGGCTGGCACGAGCGCCTGCCCGATGAGGCCCGAGGATCCAGAGACAGCGACCTTCATCACGGCCATTCTCGCACTCCTTCCCTCGTACGCTCGCCCGTCCGCGTGCGGATCAGCGTGCGCTGGGTCCGCCCGCTGTCGGAGGTCGACGCCGGCGATCGCGCGTCGTCGTCAGCGGCCAGACGCAGTGAGCGCGCCTGAGCTCGTCGGCGTCGTCTCGCGCCGAGACGGGGCCGCCGCCCGCTGTGCTGCTGTCCCTCGTCCGGGGAACGCCACGGCGGCGATCGCCTCCGCAGCGACGCTGAGCGCGCCGACGAGGACGAGCCATCGGGAGAAGTGCCGCATGTCACGAGTGATCGGCTCGACGTCGTGCCCGCGTGAGCGGCCTCAGCGCGGAGGGGCGCAGGACGGCGAACGGATCCGTGACCTCGAGGCGGCGCGCCTTGAAGCGGAAGACCTCGGCCGGCCGACCGC
>JAVQXS010000215.1:0-3598 GCA_033578065.1 Thermoleophilia bacterium | reverse complement strand
TCGCCGGCCCGCCCATGTTCAGGCGGGCGATGACGCGCAGGACGCGGATCGGGCCGTCGCTTCCGGCGCCCATGACGCCTCACCTTAGTCGGGCACCTGGGAGCCCGTCCCCGGTGAGCATCTCTACCATTCCGCGTCATGCGCTACGTCGTCACGGGCGCAGCCGGGTTCATCGGCTCCCACCTCCTGCAGGCGCTCCTCGATCACGGTCACGACGCGGTCGGCTGGGACGCGTTCACCGACTACTACGACCCGGCCCTGAAGGAGGAGAACGCGGCCGGGCTGCCGGTCGAGCGGATCGACCTCGTCGAGGACCCGCTTCCGCTCGAGGGGGTGGAGGGCGTCTTCCACCTCGCCGGGCAGCCGGGGGTGCGGAGCTTCGGCGCGGTCTTCCCCCAGTACGTCCGCCAGAACATCCTCGCCACCCAGCGGCTCCTCGAGGCTGCGGCTCGCGCAGGGGCCCGCGTCGTCCTCGCCTCCTCGTCGTCGGTGTACGGCGATGCGGAGCGCTACCCGACTCCAGAGGATGCGACGCCTGCCCCCCTCTCCCCGTACGGGGTCACGAAGCTCGCCTGCGAGCACCTCGCGTACGCGTTCGGCCGGCAGCACGGTCTCGACGCTGTCGTCCTGCGCTACTTCACGATCTACGGGCCACGGCAACGGCCGGACATGGCGGTGAGCCGGATGATCGCGAGCGCTGTCGCCGGCCTCGCCTTCGAGCTCTACGGCGACGGGACGCAGACGCGGAGCTTCACCTACGTCGACGACGCAGTCGAGGCGACGATCCTCGCCATGGAGGAGGGGGGCTCCGGGGCGACGTACAACGTCGGTGGCGGGGAGGAGGTCTCGCTCCTTGAGGCGATCGCGACTCTCGAGCGCCTCGTGGGGCGGCAGCTCGAGCGAGTCTCGCTCCCAGCGCGCGAGGGCGACGCGCGCCGCACCGCCGCCGACACCGCGCGGATCCGCTCCGACCTCGGCTGGGAGCCGCGCACGTCCTTCCCCGAGGGTCTCGAGGCCCAGTGGCGATGGGCCGTTGATAGGGTCGCAGCCGCATGACGGAGCGCCGTCCCGACGCCGACCTCGCCGAGCGAGAGGTGGATCTCGCGTCTGCCTGGGGGAGGCTCACGCTCCGCTGGTGGCTTCCCGTTGGGGGGCTCCTCCTCGGCGCCGTCCTCGGGCTCATCGTCGCCCTCTCCGGCGGGACCGTCTGGACGGCAGCGACGATCATCTACCTCGGCCAGCCCTTCGCGAGCGGGGCGCAGATCCAGAGCCTCGCCACGAACCCGCGCACCGTGGCGGAGATCGTTCGCTCGGAGGCGGTCCTCCGCGACGTCTCCAGGCGATCCGGGATCCCGGTCGCGAAGCTCCGGGTCTCGGTCTCCACTCGGGAGCTCACGTGGAAGGGCCAGCTCCGAGGGGTGAACCCGCTCGTCGAGATCGCGGTCAAGGGCACGCAGCCGCGACGGATCGAGGACGCGGCGGATGCGCTCGCGGCGCGCGTCGTCGAGAACGTCTCGAGCTTCGTGCTCGAGAAGATGAGGCTCCTCGAGGAGCAGGTGGCGCGGAACGAGGCGCAGCTCGAGGAGGTTCAGGAGCGCATCCTCCTCGCCCGGGAGCAGCAGCAGGAGATCCTCGCGAACCGCTCGCTCCCCCTCGACGAGCGCCTCCTCCTGACGACGAACCTCAACTCCGTCCTCACGACCGCCGACCAGCGCCGGGCCGCGATCCAGGACCAGCTCTTCCAGGCGCGCCAGCTCCTCAACCAGGCGCGGAACGTCGAGGTGAGCCGCGTCGTCGAGCGCGCGGTCGCGCGCCCGTCCTCTCGCTCGAGCCGGACCTCGCTCCTCGTGGGCGCGCTCCTCGGGCTCCTCGTCGGCGCGGTCGCCGCCCTCGTGGCGGAGCCGATCGCCGCGCGCCGACGCGCGGCGGCCGTGCGCGGCTGATGCTCGAGGGCAAGCGCGTGGCGGTCGTCGTGCCCGCGCACGACGAGGAGCGCCTCGTCGGCGAGACGCTGCGAGGCATTCCAGAGTTCGTCGATCGCATCGTCGTCGTCGACGACGCCTCGCGGGACGGGACGGCAGCCGAGGCCGAGCGCGTCGGCGACGAGCGGGTCCTCGTCCTCCGGCACGAGCGGAACCGCGGCGTCGGGGCGGCGATCGTCACGGGCTACCGCCAGGCGCTCGCGGAGGAGATCGACGTCACCTGCGTCATGGCGGCCGACAACCAGATGGATCCGGCGGAGCTCGAGCGGCTCGTCGCGCCGGTCGCGCGGGGCGAGGTCGAGTACGCGAAGGCGAACCGGCTCGTGACGGGAGAGGCGTGGCAGGTCATCCCGCGGACGCGCTACCTCGGCAACGCCGTCCTCTCGCTCCTCACGAAGATCGCGTCCGGGTACTGGCACGTCGCGGACTCGCAGGCTGGGTACACGGCGCTCTCGCTCGACGCGCTGCGTCGGCTCGACCTCGATCGGCTCTACCCGCGCTACGGCTTCCCGAACGACCTCCTCGTCCACCTCAACGTGCAGAACGCCCGCGTGCGCGACGTCCCCTCGCGCCCGATCTACGGCGTCGGCGAGCGCTCCGGCATCCGTCTGCGGAGGGTCGTGCCGCGCATCTCCTGGCTCCTCTTCAAGGCGTTCTGGTGGCGCCTCGGGCAGAAGTACGTCATCCGCGACTTCCACCCGCTCGTCTTCTTCTACGCCTTCGGGGCGCTCATGCTCTCCGCGGGGCTCGCGCTCGGGCTCGTCGAGGTCGTCCTGCGGGTGCTCGGGAACCCGATCCCGCCGGCGACGATCGTCCTCGTCGCCGTCCTCGTCATCGCCGGCCTCCAGCTCACGCTCTTCGCGATGTGGCTCGACATGGAGCAGAACAAGGAGCTCCGGTGAGCTCACGGGCGAGGGAGGAAGGCGTTCCGGCGCGTCGTACGCAGCGGGTGCCGTCTCGAGACCGCGACTAGCATCGAGCGCATGCCGACATCGGTCGTCACCGGAGGGGCAGGGTTCCTCGGCTCGCACCTGTGCGAGGCGCTCCTCGAGCGCGGGCATCGCGTCATCTGCCTCGACAACCTCGTCGTCTCGACGCTCGAGAACATCGACCACCTGCGGGACGACGCCTTCGTCTTCGTGAACCACGACGTCATCGAGCCGATCACGATCGACGAGCGTGTCGACTTCGTCTACCACCTCGCCGCGCTCGCGAGCCCCGTCGACTACCTCCGCATGCCGCTCCACTCGCTGAAGACGGGCTCGTACGGGACGCACCATGCGCTCGGGCTCGCGAAGTGGAAGCGGGCTCGGTTCGTCCTCGCCTCCACGAGCGAGGTGTACGGCGATCCCGAGGTCCACCCGCAGCCCGAGACGTACTGGGGGAACGTCAACCCGATCGGCCCGCGGGGGGTGTACGACGAGGCGAAGCGGTACGCGGAGGCGCTGACGATGGCGTACCACCGCCAGCAGGGCGTGGACACGGCGATCGCGCGGATCTTCAACACGTACGGACCGCGCATGCGCCGCAACGACGGCCGCGCGGTTCCGACGTTCCTCCGGCAGGCGCTCTCCGGCGCGCCCGTCACCGTCTTCGGTGACGGATCGCAGACGCGG
>JAVQXS010000214.1:0-3606 GCA_033578065.1 Thermoleophilia bacterium | reverse complement strand
GGTGCGGGCACTCCGCGACGAAGCCGTTCTGCGACGCGTCGCACCGCCGAGTCGGGTTCGTCGCCGAGGACTCCGCGCCGCGGCGCGCCTAGCGGCGTCGGAGCGCGAGGCGCTCGCCGCGCAGGGGTGGCTCGACGGGGACGCCGCCCTCGATCGGCGCGCGCGAGGCGACGAGCTCGACGCCGTCGAGCTCGCCGAGCGTGCGCACCTGCGCAGGCTCGGCTGCGCTCGCGAAGCGCTGGAGCACGGGGACGAGGAAGAAGGCGAGGATGGCGAGGATCCAGAGGGAGGCGATGAGCTGCACGTACGCGTCGCTCTCGGGCTCCGCCCAGATGCCCCCGATCGAGAGTCCGGCAGCGAGCGCCGCCAGCGCGCTCGCGCAGGCGGCGAGGAGGAGGGGGAGGCGGGAGCGGGCGAGGAGGAGCGCCGTCGTCGCGACGAGGCCGGCGAGGAGCCCGAGCGTCGCGCTCCAGGCGGCGCGGTCGGGGTCGTCGCCTTCGCCGTCGAGGACGAACGACCAGATGCCCCAAAGCATGAGGGCGAGGGCGATCGGCGCGGCCACGACGGCCGCCCAGGCGAGCAACGGTGCCCGTCCTCTCTCGATGAGGGCGAGCCCGCTGAGCGCCGTTCCGCCGGCGTAGAGGAGCGCCGCGAGCGTGACGAGGATGCGGCCGTCCGTCTCCGAGAAGCCGCCGCGGAGGACGGCGGCCAGGGCGACGGCCGCGGCGACGACGAGGATCGCCGCCGCGCCGATCCAGAGCACCCGGCCGAGTCGGACCCGCGTCCGGACCTGCGTCACGTCTTCGCCGCTTCCTTCGCCTTCTGCCTCTTCAGGGCATTCTGGGCAATGAAGCGCTCGATCTGCGCGCGTGCCTCGTCGTCACGGACCTGGACCGGCGGTGACTTCATGAGGTACGCGCTCGGCGCCTCGAGGGCGCCGGCGATGCCGTTGTTGAGCGCGAGCTTCGCGAGCCGCACCGCGTCGATGACGATGCCCGCCGAGTTCGGCGAGTCCCAGACCTCGAGCTTGAGCTCGACGTTGAGCGGCACGTCCCCGAACGCCGAGCCCTCCATGCGGATGTACGCCCACTTGCGGTCGGTGAGCCACGGGACGTAGTCGGAGGGGCCGACGTGGACGTTCCGCTCGCCGAGGTCGTAGTCGAGCATCGAGGTGACCGCGTTCGTCTTCGAGATCTTCTTCGACTCGAGTCGTTCCCGCTCGAGCATGTTCAGGAAGTCGGCGTTGCCGCCGACGTTGAGCTGCATCGTGCGGTCGAGCCGGACGCCGCGGTCGCGGAAGAGCGTCGTCAGGACTCGGTGCGTGATCGTCGCGCCGACCTGGGACTTGATGTCGTCGCCGATGATCGGCACCCCCGCCTTCTCGAAGCGCTGCTGCCAGTACCGCTCGCGCGCGATGAAGACGGGCATGCAGTTCACCATCGCGCAGCCGGCTGCGAGGACCTGCTCCGTGTACCACTTCGTCGCCTCCTCGGAGCCGACCGGGAGGTAGTTGACGACGACGTCGGTGCCCGTCTCCCTGAGGATGCCGACGACGTCGTCGGTCGGTCCCGGTGCCTTCTCGACGATCTCGGCGAGGTACGTGCCGAGGCCGTCGTGCGTCATGCCCCGGGAGACGGTGACCCCCGTCTTGGGGACGTCCGCGAACTTGATCGTGTCGTTCGGGTACGCCCAGATGGCGTCCGCGAGGTCGAGGCCGACCTTGCCCTGCACGACGTCGAAGGCGGCGACGAACTCGATGTCGGAGATGTGGTAGCCGCCGAGGTCGACGTGCATGAGGCCGGGGACCCGGTCCCCGGGCTTCGCGTCCTTGTAGTACTCGACGCCTTGGAGGAGCGCGTTCGCGCAGTTGCCGACGCCGATGATGGCGACGCGCACCTTGTCCGTCGCGCGTCCGTCTCGCGATCCGTTGCGTGCCATGGCTTCCTTTCTCGGAGGTCGCCCCTCGTCGCGGGCGGAGCCCCCATCGCTCGTGGTCAGCGGTACGCCGAGCCCGCGGGCGAGCGCGGCGAGGACGAGGTCGTTCGCGTTGACGCCGCGCCGAGCCGCGACGGCGCGAATCTCCTCCTTCAGCTCCCGAGGGGCGCGGAGGAGGACGATCGGGCTTCCGCCGGGGAGCGCCTTGCGCTCGCGCCCGGTGCCGGAGAAGGGGACGCCGAACGCATCCGCGAGGATCCCGACCGCGACGTCGTTCAGGTTCGACCGCCGTCTCGCGGTCTCCCGCACGAGCGCCCGCTTGAGAGACGCGGGCATCCGGACGAGGAGGCCAACGCGTGTCGAACTGCTAGCAGCCAAACTGCTAGCAGCATAGCAGCATCCGAGCGGGCGCTTACCTCGCCTGCTCGGCGAGCTCGCGGAGCTGACGGCGCACGAAGAGCATCCGTTGGACGACCGTCGTCCAGGCGAGACCGGCGAGGAGGTAGATCGGCCACTGGAGGAGCCCCCACGGGGCGAGCCCGAGCCCGATCGAGATGAGGACGACGCGCTCGACTCGCGAGCCGAACCCGACGTCGCCTCGGAGCCCGAGGGCCTCCGCTCTCGCGCGCGTGTAGGAGACGAGGAAGGAGCCGGTGACGGCGGCGAAGGTCGCGACGAGCGCGATCTCGTTGCCCCCGCGCATGAAGACGAGGCCGATGGCAGCGAGCATCGCCGCCTCGCCGAGCCGGTCGAAGGTGGAGTCGAGGAAGGCGCCGAAGACGGTGCCCTTGCTCGCGGCGCGGGCGAGCGCGCCGTCGAGGATGTCGGCGATCGAGCCGACGACGAAGAGCGCTCCCCCGAGCCAGAAGCCGAGGCGCCCGTCCGCGTCCGAGCTGCCGACGACGACCGCGCCGGCGAGACAGAGCGAGACGCCGGCGAGGGTGAGCATGTCCGGCGTGAGCTTCGTGCGGGCGACGCCCCGCATCGAGCGGGCGAGGATCTCGCGCGCGGCCTGCGTGTACTCCTGCTTGACGCGGTCGAGCTGGCTGACGCGGGGAGGCTCGCCGTCCGGCGCGGCACCGGCCGCGTCCGGGTCGCTCATGCGCGCAGGAACCGTGGCAGCGGGGCGCGCCGCAGCGCGAGGGCGGTCACGCCAGCGAGCGCGAAGCCGGCGACGACATCGAGCCAGTAGTGGTTCCCGGTCGCGATCACGGCGAACGCGACCCACGCTGGCCAGGCGAGCCAGAGGCCCTTCACGACCCGCGAGCGGACGAGGCCAGCCATGACGATGCCGACGATGAGCGCGTCCATCGCGTGGAGGCTCGGCATCGCCGCGTACGGATTCGCCGCGAACGCGATGAGGCCGCTCGAGTGGTTGATCGAGGAGTACTGGGCGAGCGTGTCGACGAAGCCCCACTCCGGGAACATCCTCGGCGGCGCCACCGGGAAGGCGACGTAGACGAGGAGCCCGACGAGGTTTGCGAGGATGAGCCAGTTCCGGAACGAGGCGAAGCGGTCGTGGTGCCGGAAGTAGACCCAGAGGAGCGCGAGCCCGACGACGGCGAACTGCGAGAGCCAGTACGTGTAGGACGTCGCGACGACGAGGAGCGAGGAGGCGTCGACGGCCCGTTGCACCGCGGGCTCGAAGAGCGCGCCGATGTGATCCTGGGT
>JAVQXS010000213.1:0-3609 GCA_033578065.1 Thermoleophilia bacterium | reverse complement strand
ACGGGGATTTCGACGTCCTCCTTCGTTACCCAGAGGTCGTAGGGCACGTCGATGTGGACGGGACCCGGGCGGCCCTCGCGCGCGAGCTTGAGCGCCTTCGGGACGAACTTCGCGAGGTCATTCACGGAGTGCGCCTGGAACGTCCGTTTCGTGATCACCTTCGCGATGCTCGGGTAGTCGGCTTGGAAGAAGCGGTACTCCTCCTGGAGCGCTCCGGAGTCGTACTGCGTCGTCGCGACCTGTCCCGTGATCGCGAGGAACGCCGAGGAGTCGTAGAACGCGTTCGCGAGCGCGCAGGTCAGGAGCATCGGCCCGGGCCCGGTCGACGTGTAGACAGGGATCACCTCACCGCTCACACGGAAGTACGCATCAGCCATGTAGCCCGCGCCCGTCTCGATTCGCGGGAAGATGACCCGGATCTCGTCTTGGCGGTCGAAGACCCCATCGAGCAGTCCGACCGCGCCATGACCCGCGTAGCCGAAGAGGTACGGAACCCTCTCACGGATGAGGTACTCGACGACGAGGTCGGCGCCACGCATCTCCGCCATCTCTCCTCTCCTTTCGCTCGGTGACAGCGAGCTCGTCGGTGACGTCCCGGCCATCATGTACCGGTGACAGCGCGGGTGCAAGCGCAATCCCCGACGAGCGGACGGTCCGCGGTAGAAGCGCAGTCGTCTGCGGCCGGGACGCCACGCGCTTGACGGAGCGGCGGCCGCGGAGTAGAAACGGGAAATCGGTTTCCGAGCACCCGTGCGACGACGAGAGAGGACGAAGCCCATGGCGCCGACGAGCGACGACCCAAGCCGCAGCCACAGCCGCATCGACCCCCTCAACCCCCTCCTCACGCGGGCACGGCTCCTCCGCGGCGCTGCGGGGCTCGGCCTCGCCGTCGGCGCCTCCGGGCTCCTCGCCGCCTGCGACGTCGGCGGCGGGGGCACGGAGATGGGGGCGACGGGCGAGCCCGTCCGCGGCGGGCGCCTCCGGGTGGGCCACGTCGGAGGTGGGCGCGGCGAGTCGGTGAACCCGGCCATTGGGTCGACGTTCATCGACGCCTCGCGCTTCTACAACATCTACGACCCGCTCTTCCGGGTGAGCCCAGATCTCCAGATCGAGCCCGGGCTCTGCGTCGAGTGGGAGCCGAACGCCGACTCGACGGTCTGGGTCTTCCGCCTGCGACCGGACGTCGTCTGGCACGACGGGAAGGACTTCACCGCCGACGACGTCATCTACACCCTCCAGCAGATGGCCGACGAGGGGCACACCGCGCACTCGAGCGTCGTCAACATCGAGCTCGACCGGGTGCGGAAGCTCGATCCGCTTACCCTCGAGATCCCGCTCAAGCGCCCGGACGCGCGCCTCTTCGACCAGTTCGTCCAGCAGAACACCGTCATCGTCCAGGACGGCTCGAAGCCGACCCGACTCCCGGTCGGGACGGGGCCCTTCAAGCTCACCGAGTTCACCCCGGGCCAGCGCAGCCTCGGCGTGCGCAACGAGAGCTACTGGGAGGAGGGCAAGCCGTACGTCGACGAGTGGGAGGACATCTCGATCGACGACAACACGGCGCGTCTGAACGCGCTCCTCGCCGGGGAGATCGACATGATGAGCCAGCTCCCCTTCACCCAGGCGCGGGCGGAGAAGGACGCCGGACGGATCCAGGTCATCGACGCCCCGAGCGCCGCCGCGCAGGTCTTCCTCATGCGCGTCGACACGCCGCCCTTCGACGACGTCCGCGTCCGCCAGGCGTTCCGCCTCATCCCCGACCGCCAGGCGCTCATCGAGGGCGCGCTCGCGGGCTTCGCCACCGTCGGCAACGACCTCGCGGGCAAGGGGCTCCCGTACTTCCTCGACGTCGAGCCCCCAGAGCAGGACCTCGAACGGGCGCAGGCGCTCCTCCGCGAGGCGGGGCACGAGAGCCTCACCGTCACCCTCCACACCTCCGACATCGTCCCCGGCTTCGTCGAGGCGGCGACGCTCTTCGCGGAGCAGGCGAAGGGAGCGGGCGTCACCGTGAACGTGAAGCGTGAGGCGGCGAACGCGTACTTCGACACCTCGCTCCTCTACACGAAGCTCCCCTTCGCGCAGTCCTTCTGGACGCTCTCCTCGCTCGCTGCCTGGTACACGCAGGCGGTGCTCTCGGACGCGGTCTGGAACGAGACCCACTTCAAGGATCCCGCCTACGACAAGCTCATCCAGGACGCGATCGGGGCGGCGGACGAGGAGACCGCGCGCGAGCTCTGGGAGCAGGTGCAGCAGCGGCAGCTCGACGAGGGCGGCTACATCGTGTGGGCGAACCAGAACATCGTCGACGCGGCGGCGAACTACGTCGGCGGCGTCCGGCCGAGCTCGTTCTTCAACCTCGGCGGCTGGAACTACCGGGACGTCTGGCTCGAGCAGTGAGCGCGGGTGCGCCGCCCGCCGTCGAGCGCCACGACCGCCCGGCGCCAGCGACGAGCCGGCTCGCCCCTCCCCGCTCGCAGCGAGCGAGCCTCCTGCGTGCGGCACTGCGCCGCGTCCTCGCGGGAGCCGCGACGCTCCTCGTCGTCTCCGTCCTCGTCTTCGTGGGCACGGAGATCCTCCCCGGGGACGCCGCGAGCGCGGTGCTCGGCAAGACCGCGCAGCCCGAGCAGCTCGCCGAGATGCGGGAGCTCATGGGTCTCGACGAGCCCGCGCCGAAGCGGTACCTCGACTGGCTCGGCGGCCTCCTGCGCGGTGACCTCGGGAACTCCGCGGCAGGGTACGCGGCCGGCTCGGAGAAGCCGATCTGGGAGGAGATCCGCGGGCCGCTCGCGAACACGCTCGTCCTCGCCGCCATCGTCGTCTGCCTCCTCGTCCCCCTCGCGCTCCTCCTCGGCGTCCTCGCCGCGACGCGGGTCGACCGGCCGCTCGACCACGCGATCACGCTCGGCACGCTCGCGGTCGTCTCGCTCCCCGAGTTCATCATCGGGTCGCTCCTCATCGTCGTCTTCTTCTCCTGGCTCGGGCTCCTCCCGCCCGTCTCCCTCGTGCGCCCAGGAGCGAGCCCGCTCGACACCCCCGACGCGCTCGTGCTGCCGACGCTCACGCTCCTCGGAGCGACGCTCGCCGGCTCGACGCGGATGGTGAGGGCGGGGATGGTGGAGACCTTGCGGTCGGAGTTCGTCCAGATGGCTCGCTTGAGCGGGATTCCCGAGCGGCGCGTCCTCCTCCGCTACGGGCTTCGGAACGCGCTCGCGCCGGCGGTGCAGGTCTTCGCGCAGAACATCCAGTACCTCATCGGCGGGATCATCGTCGTCGAGTACCTCTTCAGCTACCCGGGGATCGGCAAGGAGCTCGTCGACGCGGTCGCTATCCGCGACGTGCGCGTCGTCCAGTCGATCGCGTTCCTCATCGCCGCCTTCTACATCGCGGTCAACATCGTCGCCGACCTCCTCGTCCTCCTCCTCGTCCCCAAGCTCCGGAGCGGCCGTGCCTGAGGCGCTGCGCTTCCTCCGCACGGGGACGGGAGCCGCCGGCGCGGCCATGCTCGCGGTCGCCCTCGCGGTGGCGCTCCTCGGGCCGTTCCTCGCGCCGCACCCGCTCGACCGGCCCGTCGGCATCCCCTACGAGGGGCCGAGCGCCGAGGCGGTGCTC
>JAVQXS010000212.1:0-3616 GCA_033578065.1 Thermoleophilia bacterium | reverse complement strand
TCCCACGAGCACGAGGCCGAACGAGTGGCCGAGCGCACGCGTGAGCGCCTCTCGGTCAGCTGGGTCGAGCGAGAGCGACTCGATGGTCGTGGGCTCGTCCGCGGGACGGAAGCGGACGGTCACCGCCTCGCCGTGCGGAGTGGGGAGCGCGGTGACGTGGCCGCCCTCGAGCGAGCCCGCGTGGGCCGCGACCGCGAGCTCGCGGGCGAGCTCATACCGCTCGGGACCTGCGACGGTGTCGAGCTTGCGCAGGACGCCGTCCACACGCGCGCGCACGACGATCCCGTGCTCCTGCGCCGAGAAGTGGAGCGTCGAGGCCCCGAGCGCGAGTGCCCGGGCGAGGAGCGCGGAGAGCGTGCCCGACGAGGCGCTCGCCGCTGGCTCCTCGACAGGCTCGAGAGGCGGCGCGGCGACGCCCGAGAGCTCGTGCGACGCCACCGTCTCCGGGGCCGCCGGGAAGCTCTCGGCGAGGGCGAGCTCGTGGCTCCGCCACGACGGCTCCTCCGTCGTGTCGGGTGGGGTGGGGAGCGCTTCGCGTTCCTCGGCGGGCTCACCGAGCGGCGTTCCGACAGGAGCGTGCGCGAGGGGAGCGACGCTCGGCGCCTCCGCCTCGTCGCGCTTCGCCTCGTCGCGCTCTCGCGACTCCGCTCGACCAGAGCCCGGCTGCCAGGCGATCGACGCGGGCTCGGGGGGAGGCGAGGCGTCGAGCTCCGGCGCCTCCCAGCTGGCGGCGTCGGCGAGAGCGCTCTCCTGCGTCTCGCTCTCCTCGGTCTCGACCGACGGCGCGAGCGCCTGTCGAGCGCGGTCTCGCTCGAGCGAGAAGGCGCCCGGGCCGAGCTCGATCACCGCGGACGTGGCCTGCTCGGGATCGGCATCCTCCGCCTCGCCGTCCTCCCGCGCGGCAGCCGCCTCCTCGGAGAGAGGCCACGACGCGGCCGCTGGCGCCGCGGGGTCGGCGATCGCGGACTCGGCGTCGGCGGTCACCTCGACGGGGGCATCGTCGAGGGCGATGCCCGCGAGGGGCTCGTCGTCGCGTGTCGGCTCCGGCACGACGACGAGCCACGGCGCCGAGCGGTCGCCAGCCCCCGAGAGCGAGGGCTCGGGCTCGTCCTCCTCGGGCGCCGAGGCGACGGCTTGCGTCGACGCCGCGGCATCGTCCCCTCCAGGGAGAGCGTCGTTGGAGGAAGGCTCGAGCTGGGTCGGAAGCGGGGTCGGCGCGAAGATGCTCCACGGCCGCTCCGGCTCCTCCGGAGAGGACGTCGGCGAAGCGGCTGCCGAGGTCTCGAGCGAGGCGATGACGACGTCCTCGCGCGGGTCGAGCATCCCGGGATCGGGCGCGCTCATCGCGCTCGACGTCGCCTCGCCGACCGCGAGCCCGGCGCCGTCGTCTGCGCCCACGATCGTCGTCGGTGCCTCCGTGCCGCCCCTCTCCTCCTCTCCGGCGGCGGCGTGTAGCTCGGTGCGATCCTCGACGCTCGCGAGCCAGAGTCGGAGCGCAGACGTTGCCTGCGGATCCCCGACCTCGTCGACGTCGCTTCCGTCCTCAGCGGCGCCGCTGACGTCCCTGGGCGCGTCGTCTGCGCCGTCACGGCTCGGGTCGGCCACCTCCCCCGCAGCGAGCTCGGCCTCGGCCTTCGCGAGCCCCTCATCCCGGTCGTCGGCGGCGCGCCTCCGGCGCCAGAAGCGGAAGCCGCGGCGGCGCTTCTCGGTGCGAGACTCGCTCGTCTCCTCGCCCGTTGCGGCTGCCACCTCCTCGGTCGCCGCGCCTGGGGGCGCCTCGCGGCGCTCGAGCGGCGACTCCTCCGAGGGGAGCTCGTCGGCGGGGACGATGATGAGGTCGGACGCATCGACGAGAGGGCGCGACTCGAGTCCGGAGACAGGCGGTCCGATCGGCCCGGCGGCCCAAGCGAGGTCGGGGCGCTCGGCAGCCTCGTGCTCGACGATGGCGGCCTCGACGAGGTCCGGGTCGGCGACGGCGAAGCTCAAGCGCGCGCCGAGAGCTGCGAGGATCTCGTCTGGCTCGAGCACCTTCGTCGGGTCGGCGACCACGAGGCGCAGGGAGCCATCGGGGAGGAAGTCGAGGGGGAGGGCCGAGTAGCGGCGAGCGATGTCGGCCGGAAGGAGGGCGCACACGCGGTTGTCGAGCTCGATCTCGGCGAGGTCGACGAACGGGAGCTCGTACTGCTCGGCGACCGCGCGCGCGACCTGCGCCCTCGTGAGCGTGCCGCGCTCGACGAGAACCTCACCCAGCCGCTTGCCGGAGGACGCGCGTTGCTCGGCGAGCGCCTGCTCGAGCTCCTCTTCGTCGACGAGCCCGGCGCGGACGAGGAGCGTGCCGAGGAGGGGGACGGCGGACGAGGCCTCGGGGCCTGGCCCGCTCGCGGAACGGTCCCCGTTGCCGTCACCCGCGCGCCGGAGGGCGCTGCCGTCGCCTGGGAGGGGGAAGACGGAGCCAGCCGAGGGCCACGCGCCCTCTGGCGACGACGCCGTGTCGCGTGCGTCCTCCGCGCGGATGTCCGCCCAGGCGGCATCCAGGTCGTCCTGCGCGACGACGACGAAGCGCAGGGGGCGTCCGAGCGTCCGCCGGAGCTCGTCCGAGAAGAGGACCGTCGCGGGGTCGGCCACCGCGAGCACGAGGGTGCCGTCGGTCGTCTCCTCGATCGGAAGGGCTGTGAAGCGCTCCGCGAGCTCGGTGGGGAGGAGGCGCGCGAGCGTGCGGTCGATCGAGGCCGGATCGAGCTCCCGGTAGGGGAGCTCGTACTGCTCGGCGACGAGGGCCGCGACCTGCCCCTGCGTCATCCGTCCGCGCTCGACGAGGATCTCGCCGAGGCGCCAGCCCGAGAGCCGGCGCCCGGGTCCGTCACGCTGCTCGCGGAGGATCTCCTCGAGCTCCTCCTGCGTGACGTAGCCGTCACGGAGCATGAGGGAGCCGATCGCCGGCCAGGGATGCGGGGCCGCTTCCATGCTCGCTCTATCGGCCGTGGCCAGGCTGTCCTTGAGCGCCGGCAGACTGGTAGGCGTGCGAGCCTGCCTCCAGCGCGTCCGCGAGGCGTCCGTCGCCGTCGCCGGCGAGCAGGTCGCCGCGTGTGGGCATGGCCTCCTCGTCCTCCTCGGGGTCGCGGCGAGCGACCGCCTGGAGACGGCGACCCGGCTCGCCGTGAAGGTGGCCGAGCTCCGCATCTTCGAGGGCGAGCGGGGGCGGCTCGAGCGCTCGCTCGTCGAGATCGGTGGCGAGGCGCTCGTCGTCAGCCAGTTCACGCTCCTTGCCGATGCCTCGAAGGGCCGTCGACCGAGCTTCGCGGCGGCGGCTCCTCCCGCGCAGGCGGAGCCCCTCTACGAGGCGTTCTGCGAGGCGCTGGCGGCACGCGGCGTGCGGGTCGCGCGCGGGGTCTTCGGCGCCCGGATGGAGGTGTCGCTCGTGAACGACGGGCCGGTGACGATCGTCCTCGACCTCTGAGCGACGGGCCTCCGGCTGCTCGAACCGCTGCTATGCTTTGGGCACGACTATTTCACCGGCTCGGAGAAATGGGCGCGTCGCGCCCATTCTTTTTGGAGTCGCCGTTCGGAGGACTGAAGGTGAGTGCGACGACATTCGACAAGGAACGAGCGCTGCAGG
>JAVQXS010000211.1:0-3618 GCA_033578065.1 Thermoleophilia bacterium | reverse complement strand
CGAGTTCGTCGTGAGGGCTGTAGTCGAGCTCCTCGTGCGACGCCGCGCGCCGTGACCGAATCGGTGGGCACGACGCTCGAGCGTCTCGCTCCGGAGGTGGCTGCCGCCCTCGCGGAGCGCGTTTGCGTGCTCAATGACCGGGCGGACGACGGGCAGGCCGGTGGCGGCGACGTCGACTGCGCGGTCGACGTGGTGCGGCCGTTCTGGGCGCTCCGCCTTCGCGAGTGGAACCTCTGCCAGGAGCTGCGCTACGACACGACCGCCTCGTACTACGTGCTCTCCCGCGGGGATGCGACGCTCGCCGTCGATGTGCTCTCCGATCCCAAGGGCATTGGCCGCTATCGCTTTCCGACAGGGTCGCTTCGCTGCGACGGCCACGGGTCCCTGGCCACGCCGGGAGCGCGCGCTGCGTACCTGACCGTGAAGCGGCTGCTCAAGGACCTACGCGACCCGCTGCGCTGGAGCGAGATCGCGCGCCTCGCTGCGGCGGACCCGGCCGAGTACCGGGCGCTGCTCTCCTCTGCCCTTGGTCCCGATCTCGGCCGTCGGATCGCCGAGCGCGTGCTCTCACCGACGGTGCCTCCACCCGAGACGCTTGCGGGCTGGCGTCTCGAGGCTCGCCGCCGCCGCCCCGGGCGTCTCCGCTCCCTGCCCGAGCGTGGAGGCCGCGAGGTCGCTCGCGTCGTGCACCGGCTTCTCTACCCAACAGGGCTCGTCGTCTGCGTCGTCGGCCCGGATGGCGTCGGCAAGTCGAGCCTGTGCGATGCGGTGCCGGCCGCGTGCGGCCAGCTCTTCCGACGGACGATGCGCATCCACTTCCGACCAGGCGTCCTCCCCAGGCCGGGCGCGATCCTCGCCCGTCCAGCTCCCTCGGCGTCGCAGCCGCAGGGGCGCTCACCGCACGGGATCCTCGTCTCGACCGCGCTGCTCGTCTACTACTGGCTCGACTGCGCGCTCGGTCACGTCGTTCGCATCGCCCCCGCGCGCCGACGCTCGGTGCTCGTCCTCATCGAACGTGGCTTCCTCGACATCGCGGTCGATCCGAAGCGGTACCGGCTTCGTGTGTCGCCGACGGTCGTCCGGACGCTCGGTGCCCTCCTCCCGCGGCCGGATCTCACGATCCGCCTCACAGCGCCTCCTGACGAGATCCGCGCGCGCAAGGCGGAGCTCCCGATCGGGGAGCTCGCCCGTCAGGAGCAGGCGTGGTCCTCGCTTCTGCCGGCGCCCTCCCTCGTCGACGCCTCTCGACCCCCGCAGCACGTCGTCGCCGACGTCCGTCGGCGAATCGCCGACACGATGGAGGAGCGGGCGATCGCGCGTCTCTCAGGGGGCTGGGCGGCGCTTCCGCGGCGTGCGAGTGCCCGCCTCTACGTCCCCCGCTGCCATCGAGAGGCGGCTGTCACGACGCTCCGACTCGAGAACCCGAGCAAGCGCTGGGTTCGCCGCGGGCTCGGCGCACTCCGCGTCGCGGCGAGATACGGGCTCCTCCGGCTCGTCCCGCCCACGTCGCCGCCTCGAGAGGTACGGCGCGCCCTGGCGAGGTTCATCCCTCCTGGGGGAACCCTCGGTGTCCGCCGCGCGATCCACCATAAGCGGTACTCCGCGGTCGTGATCGACGCCGCCGGCAGGCCGGTGGCGTTCGCCAAGGTGGCCTCCGACGACCTCGGGCGTGCGCGACTCCGTCATGAGAGCGCTGCCATCGAGCGGCTCGGCTCGTGCCTGGTGGAACCCGTCCGTCCTCCGCGGATCCTCGCCGCTCACGACGGCGTGCTCCTCCTCGAGTGGGTCGACCAGGAGCCTTGGACGGACCCCTGGCGACTTCCGGTGCCAGTCGCGGAGGCTCTCGGAGCGCTCTTCGCCTCCGGGATGCGCGAGGGAGAGCAGGGGCTCGTCGGTCCCGCCCACGGGGATGCAGCTCCTTGGAACCTCCTCCAGTGCGAAGGAGGGTGGGTGCTCGTTGACTGGGAGGTCTCCGTCGATGATGCTCCGCCCTTCTTCGACCTCTTCCACTGCCTCGTGCAGGGCTACGCGCTCCTCGGCCGTCCGGAGCGGGGCGAGCTCCTCGCTGGGCTCGGAGGATCGGGATGGGTCGGCGAGGCGATCGCCGCCTACGCTCGTGGCGCAGGGCTCCCCTGGCACCTCGTCCGACCGTCCTTCGCGCGCTACCTCGAGCACACGAGCAGCCCGGCCACGATGCGTGACACGAGCGCCGAGGGGGCTGCGCTTCGCCGCGCTCTCATGGCGGAGGTGGGCGCGTGTCACGGGTGAGGATCGTCGCGTTCGCGTACGCGTGCGAGCCGGGCGTCGGCTCGGAGCCCGGAGCTGGCTGGGTGTGGGCGCGCATGCTCGCCAGCTTCGCTGAGGTCTGGGTCGTTACGCGTGCGAACAACCGCTCCGCGATCGAGGCTGCCCTCCCCTCGACGCCGGAGAAGGATGCCTTGACCTTCGTCTACGTCGATCTCCCGGAGTGGGCACGCTTCTGGAAGCGCGGCCAGCGGGGGGTACGGCTGTACTACCTGCTCTGGCAGGTGGCGGCCCTGCGGGAGGCGCGGAGGGTCGCCAGGCACATTCGGCCGGATCTCGTCTGGCACCTGACGTTGGCGAACGCGTGGCTCGGATCCCTCGCTCCCCTCGCAGGAACGAGATTCGTGTACGGGCCGGTGGGGGGCGGCCCCTCGCCACCGTGGCGCATGCTGCGAGGCGCTCCGCCTCGGGCGATCGCGTTCGAGCTCGCGAGAGCTGCGCTGAGGACGGTCGGGCGGTACGGCAACCCTCTCGCCCGTCTCGGGTGGGCACGGGCATCGCTCGTGCTCGCGCAGAACGAGGAGACGCGTGCCTGGCTTCCTGCGCGCCACCGCCAGAAGACGGTTGTCTTCCCAAACGCGGTCCTCGAGGATGGGCTCGTTCGCCCAGCGCCTCGAGCGTCCCGGGATTCCGCTCGAACGGCGCTCTACGCCGGCCGTCTCGTGTACTGGAAGGGCGCCCATCTCGCGCTCCGTGCGATCGCGGAGGTCGAGGGATGGAGGCTCGTCGTCTGCGGAGCGGGGCCGGAGGAGGAGAGGCTCCGGAGGCTCGCTGCGAGGCTCGGCGTCGAGGACCGGGTCGTCTTCCGCGGGTGGATGCCGCGGAGCGACCTCATCGACCTCATGTCCGAAGCCGATGCCCTCCTGTTCCCAAGCCTGCACGATGATGCCCCTCTGACGGTCGCCGAGGCGCTCGGCTGTGGGCTACCGCCGATCACCCTGGCCCTCGGCGGGCCGCCGACGCTCGCCGGCCCGGCAGGGATCGCGGTCGCGCCGACGACGCCGGAGGAGGCCGTCTCCGCGATCGCGCGGGCTCTCTCGTCGGATCGCCTCCCCAGGCGGCAGGTCGCTCTCGAGCGCGCGACGGCGCTCTCGCAAGAGGCCCGAGCACGCGAGCTCCGCGCGCTCGTCGAGGCGCTTGGGGCGGTGTGACGTGTCTCGACTCCGAGCGTCGCTGCTCCCGGTCTCCGTCCTCCCTCTCGCAGCGGGGACGGCCCTCGCCGTCCTCGGGGGCGTGGCCGTCGGGGCGGGTTTCGGCGCCGCCGCGCTCGGTCCCTCTGGGCTGCTCGTCGCGGTCTTCGTCGCGCCGCGGCTC
>JAVQXS010000210.1:0-3625 GCA_033578065.1 Thermoleophilia bacterium | reverse complement strand
CCATCACCGTTCGGACTGATCGCCGACGGCTCGAGGGCGACTTCCTCGAGCCCGACTGTCGCGGGCGCTCCTGCGCGTAGGGAGCCCGTCGCCGAGCGGGCCGAGCCGGCGGTGATCGTCCATCCGTACGTCGCCGGAGGGACAGCTGTCGCCTCCCAGGTCCAGTCCACGGAGACGCCGCGACCGGCGCCGCGCGCGACCTCCGCGCCGTCGGGATCCCGTACGATGACGCTCCACGGAAGCGCCGACGAGAGCCGCGCGCGGAAGCGGTGCGTCTGGCCGCTCGTCTCCACGGTCGGCTCGAACACCTTGTCACCACCCGTCCGTCGTGCCGTCCGCGCGAGCTCGTCGAGCTGGCGGTAGAGCTCGTCGCCGGGACACGCGGTGGAGCCCACGTCCCGGTGGCCCGACACCGCCCGCAGCGTGACCGGCAGACCTCGCGCGTACCGCTCGTTGCCGCCCGACAGCACGGTGAGGACACCGGTAGGGTCGAGGTGGGCGACGTCGAGCCTCCACGCGAGGAGGCGAGCGAGCGCCTCGCGCGCCGCGGCGGACGGGGCGGTCTCGCCGTAGCTCCCGAGCAGCGCGATCCCGACGGAGCCGGTGTTGAAGCCCATCGCGTGCGCGCCGACGACGTTCCGGTCGATGCCACCGAACCGGCCCTCGTAGATCGTCCCGAAGCGGTCGACGAGGAAGTTGTAGCCGATGTCGTTCCAGCCGTTGCCCTCGACGTGGAAGAGCTGGATCGCGCGGACGATCGCTGGAGCTTCCGCCCGCGTGTAGTCGTTTCGCCCAGCGGTGTGGTGGACGATCGCGAGCCGGAGCGTCGGCGCGTACACGGGCGGCGCCCGCCGGATCGCCTCGTCCGCCCCCCAGACGGCCCGCGGCACGATCGGCGGCATCCCGACCGCAGCGGGGCTGCGGAGCGGCACCCGCACCTCGGGGCTCCACACGAGGTGCGCGCGCACCTGCGCGACGCCCTCGCCCCGCACCCGTACCTGGAGCGCGTTCGAGGGTCCGACCCACCACGGGTTTCCGACCCGCCATCCGGTCGACGCCTCGGGCGAGCCGGGATCTGGGCCATCCTCGGGCTCTGGAGCAGCCGGGCGCCACGGACTCCAGCGACCAGCGAGCGAGCGCGTGCGCAGCTCCACCTCCCCCGCTCCCCGCCAGCGGATGCCGATGAGGGAGAAGCGACTCGTCTCGACGACACGCGCCGCTCCGGGACTGGAGCGGTACGAGCGCCCATGAGGAGGGGGCGAGCGCAGCGCAGGCCGAGCACGCGAGGAGGAGGATGACGAGGAGGCGCATTCGTGTCGCCAGGGTGGACGCGTCCTCGTTCGCGGACAAGGGCCGGAAACCCTGCGCTGATAGAATCCTTACACGGTGGCGACACCCAGTGTGCGGGCAGTTCTCCTCTCGCTCGCCGTCCTCGCCCTCCTCGTGCCCGGCGTGGCAGTCGGGCAGGACGGTCGCCCGCGAGTTCTCGCCGTCCACCTCGCAAACGACATCAACCCCGTCACGCAGGAGTTCGTCTCGAAGGCGATCGACCGCGCCGAGGAGGAGCGCCTCGACGCCGTCGTCGTCATCCTCGACACCCCCGGCGGGCTCGCCTCGTCGATGCGCGGCATCGTGAAGCGGTTCCTCGCCTCGGAGGTGCCGGTCATCGTCTACGTCTCCCCGCCCGGAGCGAGCGCCGACTCTGCCGGAGCGATCATCACGATGGCCGCCGATGTGGCGGCCATGGCGCCGCAGACGAACATCGGATCCTCGACGCCGGTCTCCCTCGGCGGCGAGGACGTCTCCAAGGACCTGCGGCGCAAGATCGTGAACGACGCGGCAGCCTACGTCGGGGAGCTCGCGCGCGAGCACGAGCGGAACGTGCGCGCCGCGCGGCGGATGGTCACCGAGGCCGCGAACTACGGCGCGCGGACGGCGAAGGCGATCGGCCTCGTCGAGATCATCGCCGAGGACCTCGCCGACCTCCTCCAGCAGGCGGACGGGAGAACGACCGTTCCCAAGGGCTTCGAGCTGCGGACGGCGGACGCCGTCGTCGAGCACGTGGAGATGACCTTCTGGGAGCGCGCGCGCGACCTCCTCATCGACCCGAACCTCATCGCGCTCATGCTCTCGATCGGGATCATCGGGATCGTCGTCGAGCTCTGGAACCCCGGCCTCGTCTTCCCGGGAACGGTCGGCGCGATCTCCCTCATCCTCGGCCTCTACGGGCTCCAGGTGCTCCCGGTCTCCCTCGCCGGCCTCCTCCTCATGCTCCTCGCGGTCGCCTTCTGGGTCGCGGAGGCGTTCGTGCCAACCCACGGCGCGCTCACCGTCGGAGGCGGCGTGCTCTTCGTGCTCGGCTCGCTCATCCTCTTCGATCCCGCAGGCGACCTCTACCGCATCTCGCTCCCCGTCGCGATCGGGATCGCGCTCACGCTCACGCTCCTCATCGGCGTCGCGCTCACCCGCGTCGTCTCGGTCGCCCGTCGCCCAGCGGCGGTGAGCGTCCAAGGCCTCGTGGGGGCCGAGGGGATCGTGCGACGGCCGGGTATGGTGTTCGTGAACGGGGAGCTCTGGCGGGCCTCCCGCCGCGACGGGCGCCCGCTCGCCCGCGGCGAGCGCGTCGTCGTCGAGGAGGTCGGGCCGGACCTCCAGCTCATCGTAGGATTGCGGACGTCACCGACCGAGGAGGGAGAGAGCAGATGAACGTCTCCGCCGGGCTGATCGTCCTCGTCGCAGCGCTCGTCATCGTCGTCCTCTTCCTCTTCGCCGCGGTGAAGATCGCGCGCGAGTACGAGCGCGGGGTCGTCTTCCGCTTGGGGCGGCTCCTGCCTGAGCCGAAAGGCCCAGGGCTCTTCCTCCTCATCCCGGTCATCGACCGGATGGTGAAGGTCGACCTGCGGACGGTCACGCTCAACGTCCCGCCGCAAGAGGTGATCACGAAGGACAACGTGCCCGTGCGCGTGAACGCGGTCGCGTACTTCCGCATCGTGGACGCGAATGCCGCCATCGTCCAGGTGGAGAACTACATGGTGGCGACGTCGCAGATCGCCCAGACCACCCTTCGCTCCGTCCTCGGGCAGCACGTGCTCGACGAGCTCCTCTCCGAGCGCGACAAGATCAATGCGATCCTCCAGAACATCATCGACGAGGCGACCTCGCCCTGGGGGATCAAGGTCTCCGTCGTCGAGGTGAAGGACGTCGAGATCCCGGCCGGAATGCAGCGCGCGATGGCGCGGCAGGCGGAGGCCGAGCGCGAGCGGCGCGCGAAGGTCATCGCCGCCGAGGGCGAGTTCCAGGCCTCCGAGCGGCTCCATGACGCGGCGGCGGTGCTCGCGACCGAGCCGATCGCCGTCCAGCTCCGGTACCTGCAGACGCTCGCCGAGATCGGTACGACGCAGAACTCGACCGTCGTCTTCCCCGTCCCGGTCGACCTCGTCCGTCCCTTCGTCGACCGCTCGCAGAAGGCAGCGGAGAGCTCGTAGGCGCCGGGCCTCGCCTACTGCGACGGCCGGTCAGCAGCGTCCTCGCCGTTCGAGCCCGCGACGGGCGCGAGCGCGGAGACCGTCTCTCCCTCACGCAGCCGCATGACGATGACACCCTGCGTCGCGCGGCCCGCGCGGCG
>JAVQXS010000209.1:0-3644 GCA_033578065.1 Thermoleophilia bacterium | reverse complement strand
TGGAGGAGGACGATCGTCCCACCGTCCCGGAGCGGGAAGGTGTTCCGGTGCTGGCGGACAGCGAGCCCGAGCGCGACGAGCGTGGCCGTGATCGGGTTCGGGCCCGTCCGCGGCAGGTGCGGCCCAAGCCAGGGGATGCCGACGACGAGCGCGTCGAGGGGCCCCTGCAGAGGGGTTCCACGGAGCTCGACGCCTCGGACGAGCGCCTCCGCGTGGGCGACGGTCGGCGGCCCCGCGAAGGCGGCGGTCGCCTCCAGTCGACGGCCGAGGCGCTCGAGCGCGGCTGCGCGGACGGGTGCCGGCAGGATCGAGAAGGCCGTGCGCGCGCGCGAGCGCGCGACCTGACGCGTCGTGTCTCGATCGTGCGGGTAACCCCTGGGGCCGGTCGCGAGTCGCGGCAAGTCGAGCACGAGCGAGACTCCGAGCACAGGGGCGCGCGCGGCGAGCGCTCGCTCGATCTCGACGGAGGCCCTCCAGGCGGGCGCGCCGAGCGCCTCGAGGAGCGAGAGGCCGCCGGCGGAGCGCCGGATCGTCAGCGCGTCGCAGCAGCCGACGAGCGCGCCTGAGGCGCCGTGCGCCGCCGTCTCCGCGGCGGTCACGGTGACGACGAGGTCGCTCTCCACGAGCGCTCGGTTCGCGCGCACGCCATCCCCGAGGGGCGCGAGGTCATCGGCCTCCGCGTCGTGGAGCACGACCCTGCCGCGGAAGGCGCGCGCCGCCGACGGCGGGAGGAGGCGCTCGAGCTCTCGGCGACCGAACCGCCGCGCGAGCCCGGAGGCGACGAGGATCGTCAGTCGCTCCGTCGGAACCGCGCAGCGCTCGAGCTCGCGAAAGACGGCGGCGAGTGCGTCGGAGCGCGGATCCCGTTGGGCGCCGGGGAGGGGGAGCGCGGGAGGCTCGACGACGACCGTGGCGCGCCCTCCGCGCGGAGCGACCTCCTCGAGCGGCGGCCCGGAGAGAGGGAAGCGGAGAGCATCGCGGACGGCCGCGGGGACGTCGACCGCCTGCGCCGGCGGCGGGGGCGCGAGGAGCACGTCCTCGTCGCTCGCCGGGACGAGGACGACGCGGGAGCCGGCGAGCAGGGGGACGCGTCGCACGCGCGTATCCAAGCGGAAGCGTCGGCGCTCGGCGGCGTAGAGTTCGGGGATGAGCCCGAGGACGCTCACCGGGGAGGAGCTCGAGCTCGACGACGGCCCGGCGCGAGAGGCTGAGCTCTTCCTCGTCGACGGCAACAACCTCGCCTACCGCGCGTTCTACGCGCTCCCGGAGGAGCTCCAGACGACGGAAGGGCAGCCGACGAACGCGCTCCTCGGCTTCGCGAACATGCTCTTCAAGCTCCTCTCCGACTACCGGCCGCGAGGCGTCGCCGTCGCCTGGGACACGAGACCCGTCCATCGGACGGAGATCTCCGCCGCGTACAAGGCGGAGCGACCGCCGATGCCCGACCTCCTCCGCGAGCAGTTCCCCCACTTCCGTCCGCTCGTGGAGGCCTTCGGGTACCGGAACCTCGAGATCGAGGGGTGGGAGGCGGACGATGTCATCGCGACGCTCGCCGCGCGGGCGGACGCGGCGGGGATCAAGACCTGCGTCGTCTCGACGGACCGGGACGCCTTCCAGCTCGTCTCGGAGAACGTCTGCCTCATGATGACCCCTCGCGGCGTCGCCGACGTCCAGGTGTACACGCCGGAGCGCGTCGAGCTCCGCTACGGCGTGCGGCCCGAGCAGGTGCCCGACTTCATCGGCCTCAAAGGGGACGCGAGCGACAACATCCCAGGCGTCCCCGGCATCGGGGACAAGACGGCCGCCCAGCTCATCGCTCGCTACGGGTCGCTCGAGGGAGTTCTCGAGCACGCCGACGAGCTCCCTCCGGCCCGCGCCCGCGCGCTGCGCGAGCACGCCGAGCAGGCTCGCGCCTCGAAGGAGCTCGCCACCATGCGCCGGGACCTCGACCTCGATGTCGATCCCGCCGAGCTCGTCGCTCGGCCGCCGGATCGCTCGGCGCTGAAGGAGATCTTCCGCCGCCTCGAGTTCCGCGCCCTCCTCAGTCGGATCGAGGAGCTCGACGAGGCGCTACCGGCGGTGGAGGAGCCGCGCTCCGAGTCGCAGTCCGTGCCCTGGCGCGAGGCGGACGCGCTCCCGGCGCTCCGTGGCCGGGTCGGTCTCGCCGGCGACGGAGAGCGCCTCGCGGTCGCCGCGGAGGATGGCACGGTGATCGTCGTCCCACGGGCGGCGGGCAGCGGCCTCGCGCGAGGCTCCGGCGTCCTCGTCGCGGCGCACGACGCGAAGGCGCTCCGCGTCGAGGCCTCCGACGACACGCTCCTCGCGGCGTACCTCATCGACCCGGGCCGCTCCGAGTACGCGCTCGACGACCTCGCGCGGGAGAGCGGGATCGAGCTCGAGGCCGATCCGCCGGCCGAGGAGGAGACGGCGAGGCTCGTCCGCCACGCGGAGGCCGCTCGGCGGCTCGCCCCGCTCCTGCGGGAGCGGCTGCGCGAGCGCGACCTCGAGCGACTCTACGACGAGGTCGAGCTTCCGCTCTCGGGGGTGCTCGCCGCGATGGAGGACGTCGGCGTTCGCATCGACACGTACCGCATGGGGGAGATCACCGCCCGTCTCCGCGACCGGATCGAGGAGCTCGAGGCGCGGGCGTTCGCGCTCGCAGGGGAGGAGTTCGTGCTGGGGTCGCCGCGCGAGCTCGGGCGCATCCTCTTCGAGAAGCTCGGGCTCACCCCCGGCCGGAAGGGGAAGACCGGGTACTCGACGGACGCGAAGGTGCTGCGGACGATCCGGTCCGAGCATCCGATCGTGGCGGTGATCGAGGAGTGGCGCGAGCTCACGAAGCTCGTGAACACGTACCTCGAGCCGCTCCCCGAGCTCATCGGCGAGGACGGTCGCCTGCACACGACCTTCAACCAGCACGTCGCCGCCACGGGCCGTCTCTCGACCTCGAATCCGAACCTCCAGTCGATCCCGATCCGCACCGAGCTCGGACGGGAGATCCGCTCCGCCTTCGTCGCCGAGCCGGGGTTCCGCCTCCTCTCGGCCGACTACTCGCAGATCGAGCTCCGCATCCTCGCGCACGTCTCGGGGGAGCCGAAGCTCCGGGAGGCGTTCCTCCGCGGCGAGGACATCCACACGGCGACGGCCGCCGAGGTCCTCGGGAAGGAGGCGGCGGCGCTCACGAAGGAGGAGCGCGCCGTCGCGAAGATGATCAACTTCGGGATCATCTACGGGATCTCGGCGTTCGGGCTCGCGGAGAACCTCGGGATCCCGAAGGAGGAGGCGCAGGCGTACATCGACTCCTACCTCGCTCGCTTCCCGAGGGTGCGGGAGTTCATCGCGCGGACGATCGCCGAGGCGGAGAGGGCAGGCTACGCGGCGAGCCTGCTCGGCCGCCGCCGGCCGGTCCCGGAGCTCCGGGCCTCCAACCGCCAGACGCGGAGCTTCGGCGAGCGCGTGGCGGTGAACTTCGTCATGCAGGGCTCGAATGCGGACATCATCAAGGTGGCGATGGTCGCGATCCACCGTCGCCTGCGGGACGAGGGGCGCGGCGCCCGGCTCGTGCTCCAGGTGCACGACGAGCTCCTGCTCGAGGTTCCGCAGACGGAGGTGTCGGCGGTCCGGGAGCTCGTGCGCGAGGAGAT
>JAVQXS010000208.1:0-3650 GCA_033578065.1 Thermoleophilia bacterium | reverse complement strand
GGACCATGCATGGCTCACGCGCCTCCTCCTCGGTCAGGGGCTCAGCGCGCCGTTTGCCCTCTACGTCGAGTGGCCGTATGCCTCCAGGTCGGCGTCCGGTCGAGGTCGTGTCGCCCCCGAGGTGCCTGAGTGCATCGCAGACCGGCTTGGGCCGGTGGAGTTCCGTGCCACGACCGTTCACCTCCGCGACCGACTCGCGAAGTGGCGGGCCATCCGTCGCTACACCTCGCAGCTCCCCCTCCTCTACGGCTCCCGGAGACCTCGCGCTCGATCGCTCGCGCCCGGCCTCATGGACGCCTGGCGGGGGGGTGAGGAGATCCTGGGGTGGCCGCAGGATGTGTCCGCCGTGAGGAGCCTCGTCTCGCGATGAGCGTGATGACGTTCGCTCTCTCCTGTGGTCGGCGGGCTGTGGGGGCGCTCACGCGGGAGGCGCGCACCGAGCTCGACGCCCGCTTCCGGCGCCGGGGTCGCGCCGACCTCGCGGTCTTCCATGAGCTCGAGCCGCCGCCGACGGGGGGTGGCCACCAGTTCCTCCGCGCGCTCCTCGGCGAGCTCGAGCGGCGCGGGCTGCGGGTCGAGCTGAACCGCATCTCGACCGGGACGCCTGCCTGCCTCTTCAACTCGTTCAACTTCGACTTCCGGCGGCTGCGGCGCTTCGCGCGGCCAGACTGTCGGATGGTGCACCGCGTCGACGGCCCGCTCGCGCGCTACCGGGGCTTCGACGACGGGACGGACGCCCGGATCGCGGCGATCAACGCCGAGCTCGCCGACGCCACGATCGTCCAGTCGCGGTACAGCCTCGAGGCGCATCGGGAGCGCGGGATCGAGCTCCGCGAGCCTCGCCTCGTCCCGAACGCGGTCGACCCGGCCATCTTCCACCCGCCAGCGCAGCGGCCGTCGCTCCGCGGCCGGGCGCTCCGGCTCATCGCGACGAGCTGGTCGGACAACCCACGGAAGGGCGCGGATGTGCTCTCCTGGCTCGACGCTCGGCTCGACTGGGAGCGGTTCGAGCTCACCTTCGTCGGTCGGACGAGCGCGACGCTTCGCCGGGCGCGCGTCCTGCCGCCCATCCCCTCGCACGCAGTCGCGGAGGAGCTGCGCCGTCACGACGTCTACGTCGCCGCGAGCATCGACGATCCGGCCTCGAACGCGCTCCTCGAGGCGCTCGCCTGTGGCCTCCCCGCCCTCTACCGCCGGAGCGGGGGGCACCCGGAGGTCGTCGGCGAGGGGGGCGTTGGCTTCGACGGGCCCGAGGACGTCCTCCCGGCGCTCGAGCAGCTCGCGTCGGAGCTCGCCGAGCGCCGCGGGGGGGGGCGGGGGCGGGGGGGGGGGGGGGGGGGGGGGTGGTGGTGGGGGTGGGGGGGGTGGGCTTCGCGGGGCCGGTGTACGTCCCCCGGGCGCTCGCGCCGCTCGGGTGGGTGCTCGCCGCGCCCCGCGCCGCGATCCGCGTGCCGTCGCTTCAGGAGGTGACGGATCGCTACCTCGAGGTGCTCCTCGGATGACCGCGACGGCCCGTCGGCTCGCGGCGCCGGTCGGGCGGCCCCTCGCGCGCGCCCTCGTCCGCGCACGGACGCGCCGATGGCCGCCCTGGTCGCGCCTCCTCGCCCTCGGAGACGGGGGCGGGTGGTCGGTCGACGAGGATGCAGCCCACGTCGCGGCCGCTGCTCGACGGCTTGGCTACGAGACGGCTCCGGGTCGATGGGCGCGCTTCGTCGACCGGCAGGCGGTCTTCGTCACGAGCCACTTCGAGGCGCTCGCTCCCCGCTGGCTCGAGACGAGCCATCGGCTCGGAACTGCCTACCTCCACGGCCGACCTGGCACGCCTGGGGCTCCCGAGTTCGACCTCGCCTTCGAGGCGCTCCGGCAGGAGCCGCGGCGCCTCGAGCGGATCCAGGTGACGCACCAGGAGATGCACGAGCTCGTCCTCGAGGCGGGCGTCCCCGAGGAGCGCGTCTTCCGTATCCCGATCGGGATCGACCTCGAGCGCTTCCCGCTCGGTGGTCGGGAGGAGCGAGAGCAGTCGCGGCGACGGCTCGGCCTGCCGCAGGAGGCGTTCGTCGTCGGCTCGTTCCAGAAGGACGGCGTCGGCTGGGCTGAGGGCCTCGAGCCGAAGCTCGTGAAGGGCCCGGACGTCCTCGTGCGTGCGCTCGGGCTCCTGCGCGCGGAGGTGCCCGAGCTCCACGTCCTCCTCACCGGCCCCGCCCGCGGCTACGTCCGGCGGGAGCTCGAGCGCCTCGGCGTGCCGTACGTCCACGTCGAGCTCGAGACGCGGTCGGGGCTCGCTGCTGCCTACCACGCCCTCGACCTCTACCTCGTCGCCTCGCGGCAGGAGGGCGGTCCGAAGGCGGTGCTCGAAGCGATGGCGACGGGCACGCCGCTCGTCTCCACCCGCGTCGGCCAGGCGCAGGAGCTCGTGCGGGATGGGGAGAACGGCTGGCTCGTCGAGGTCGAGGACGCGGAGGCGCTCGCTGCCTGCGCGCTGCACGTGAGGGACGGGGTCGAGGAGCGCGTGCTCGCCGCTGGCCGGGCGACCGCGGAGGCCCATGCGCACGAGCGGCTGGACGCGCTCTGGGCGGAGCTGCTTAAGGGGTTCGTCTGCCATGCGCGTTGACCGCGCGCGCGCCGGGCGCTATACGCGCGCCGCGAGCCGGTGGGCGAGGCTCCTCGTCGCCCGCCGGCCCGCCCGCGGCATCCACGTCTTCTACGGCCACGACCGCGTGCCCGCGGCGGGCGAGCGAGCGGCGGGTGGCACCGCGAAGGCGCAGAAGCTCAACGCGCGCTTCCCGAACACGCCGGTCGGGTTCTCCCTCCTCTACCTCGGCTCGACGTGGCTCCCGCGCGACCTCCGCGCCCTCCTCGCGCTCGCGCGGCGGCGGCGGATCCCCGTCGTCGTGAACCAGGACGGCGTCGGCTACCCCGGCTGGGCCGGCGAGCGGACGGAGGAGGTGAACCGTCCGCTCCGGAGGGCCCTCATGGCTGCCGACCACGTCCTCTACCAGAGCGCGTTCTCGAAGCGCTCCGCCGATCTCTTCCTCGGGGAGCCGACGGGGAGCTGGGAGATCCTCCCCAACTGCGCGGACGTGGCGCTGTTCACGCCTGCTGAGCGCCCGCCCGAGCGGGGTCCTGTCCTCCTCCTCGGTGGCGATCAGACGCAGGTCTACCGTCTCGAGCTCGCGCTCGAGACGGTGCGCGCGCTCCTCGACGACGAGCCCGAGGCGGAGCTCCTCGTCACCGGCAGGCTCGTCGTACCGATCGAGCCGCTCGTCTCCCGGCTCGGTCTCCACGGTCGCGTGCACGTCGTTGGCGAGTACGCCCAACGCGACGCGCCGGCGATCTTCCGGCGGGCGCACCTCCTCCTCCACACGAAGGTGAACGATCCCTGTCCGACGCTCGTCGTCGAGGCGATGGCATCGGGGCTGCCGATCGTGTACCCGGCGAGCGGCGGCGTCCCCGAGCTCGTCGGCGAGGAGGCGGGGATCGGCGTGCCGCACGACGACGGCTTCGCCCGCGACTGCCCGCCGTCTCCGGAGGCGATGGCGGATGCCGTGCGCCGTGTCCTCGCCGACCTGCCCCGCTACGCGAGGGAGGCCCGCGCGCGGGCGGTGGAGCGGTTCGCGCTCGAGCCCTGGCTCGAGCGCCACGACGAGCTC